>JAUPLE010000354.1 GCA_030837085.1 Acidobacteriota bacterium
GCCGCGTTATTGAATGAAGGAGCGGCCAGTGTGGTGGCCATGAGTTATACGGTATTAGTGGAAACCTCCCGCAGGTTTGTAATGGCATTTTATAAGGAGTTGGCCTGCGGTTCGCGGATCGGGGATGCGATGTTGGCCGGTCACCGGGAGCTTCATTCCGACCCGAAAAGATTCAAGATATTCGGAGCGGGTGAATTGGAGTTGCAGGATTGGTTTGTTCCGGTGTTGTACCAGGAAAAAGAGGATGTGGCGTTGTTCAAAGGTATGGCTTCCTCAATTTCCCTGGAAGAGGTGAGAAAGACACGGGAGGCCAGTTATGGGGAATTGCCGCCTGTGCCGGAGCACCGGTTTACCGGTCGCAGTCGCGAGCTATTAGCGATGGAACGGATGTTGGAGCAGCAGCCTTATATTGTCATTTGTGGGCAGGGTGGAGAAGGAAAAACGACGATAGCCGCTGAATTGGGGCGCTGGCTCATACGGACGCGGCGGTTTGATCAGGCGGTGTTTGTGTGCGTCGAGGATGTGTATGATGTGCGGGCCGTGGTGGATCGCATCGGGCAGCAGTTGGTGGCTAATTATTCGGTTGCGCAGTTTCCCGATGCGGAGTTAATGACCGGGGCGTTAGGTCCCATCGAAGCGGAATTGAAAAAGCGAAAGACCTTGCTGGTACTGGATAACATGGAGAGTGTTTTGCCGCCTGTGGGGAAACCGGCGGGTGATTTAACCGATTATGCCGTGCAATTGGAGCCGGAGGAATTGGAAGTGTTTTTCCAATTGTGCCAGAAGTTAAACAGCGTGGCTGAAACGAGACTTGTGTTTACGTCGCGGGAGGAGCTTCCGTCTCCGTTCGATGGCGAGGATAATCATTTCGAATTGTGGCGACTTTCTCAATCCGATGCCATTAAGTTGGTTATGGATGTGATGGCCAACGTGGGGATATTCCCGAAGGAAGAGGAACCGGGCGGAACGCCGCCCAATGTCGAGGCGTTGGTGGAAGCGGTCAATTGCCACGCCCGAAGCCTCGTATTAATTGGGCCTTATGTGGGTGAAATGGGGGTGAATGAAACGAAAGAGAACCTGGAGCAGTTAATGATAATGCTTCATCAAAAGCATCCCGATGACCGGGAGCGGTCGGTTTTTGCATGTGTGGAATTGTCGCTTCGGCGTTTGTCACCATGGGTACGTGAGGCAATAAAACCTTTGGCCGTGTTCCATGGAGGAGGCAATATTGCAACTATTCAATCGGTATTGGAACTTAATGATGAGAAGCAAGACGAATTGGTCGATGAGTTGCTTCAAACCCGGCTTGCGGAACTCATCGAACCTGGATTTCTTCGGTTTCACTCTGCATTGGGTTCCTATTTGCAACAGGAAATTAATGGGGAAATACGCAACCAATACACCGCGCGCTGGGTGGGATGTATGATAGAGATGAGTTATTTTTTATATAAACAAAATTTCGAGAGCCCTAAGTTTTCGTCTACTTTAATACATCTGGAACTTCCCAACCTATTATACCTGCTTGCTCATTTGAAAGAACAGGGGAACCCGAAACAGACGGTAAATTATGCCACACTTTTGGAAATATTTATTTCGCTATTGGGAAGACGTCACTTGCTGGCGCAGGTAGTGGCTGTCCGTAAACAGGAAGCCGGGAAATTAAAGGAGTGGAGCCATACCCGCTTTGAATCCACACGTGCGAATATCGAACGAATAATGGAAGCGGGAGAGTTGCAGCAAGCGTTAAATGAGGCGAAAACTTTACTGGAACAATGCCAAAACGCGGGGATAACAGCATATTCCGAAGCGCTTTACGATACGGCAATGGCATTTATATTAATTGCGCGACTATTAAACATGGGGGGAGAGTGTGAAGAGGCGCTTTCTTATATTGATAATTCTTTTTCCCGGTTTCAGATTCTTGCCGGACAGGGAAGTCGATCTGCTATTCAAAGTGTTGCCGTATGTCTGACCGAAAAAGCCAGTTGTCTACGCCGTTTGGGCCGTTTAGAAGAATCGGTAGATGCTTATCGTCAAGCAATTGAAATCGATGAAAAAACTAAAAATATTCGTAGTTTGTTAGTTGGAAAATTCGAACTGGGAACGGTGAAGATGTTACAAGGAAAATTAGACGACTCCCTGAATGCGTTTCAAGAAGTATTGGAGATATCTACCGACCTGGGAGAACCGTCATCTGTGGCGATAGCCTGGCACCAAATCGGTATAGTGCATGAAGAGGTCGGGAATTGGGTAGACGCAGAAGACGCGTATCGAAAGTCTCTGACAATCAATATCCAACAACACGATCAGGCAGGGGAGGCTTCAAACCTTGGACAGTTGGGCATTTTGTACCAGAAAATGAATCGATTAGAGGAGGCAGTGTTATTTTTTCGAAAGGCAGTGGAGAAATATATCGAATTCCATGATCTAGCCAATGAAGGGAATACCCGAAACAACCTCGCCAATACACTCTTTAAGCTCGATCGATACGACGAGGCCCGACAGGAGATTCTCCGGGCCATAGAATGTAAGAAACCCTTTGGAAATTCCGTCCAACCCTGGACAACATATGATATATTGTTCGGTATCGAAGCATCAGTCGGAACTATAGAGGCTGCGTATCAAGCCTGGGAGCAGGCATTTCAATTGTTTTGGGAGTACCGTAAAGCGGGGGGGGAGAATCATACGCAGGGTGGAGAGTTGTGTGCTGAGATTAATCAATTATTAGAGCAAATGCCCCCTGTGGAAATCTGGAAAATGCTAGGCAAACGATTTCCAAAAATTGATAAAGATGATCCATACGGATTATTCCTCTCGAAACTGCGTTTAATCTTGGGTGGAGCGCATATCCATGCGTTGGTAAAAGCTAAGGATATTCACTATAAGAATGCCGTGGAATTGGTACTTCTGTTAGAAAAACTTGAAGAGATGGAATCGGGGACCTCTCGACGTTAAAATGATTAGAATTGTACAACCGGAACCGGATTACCTTTACATCTCATTATAATCCTTTCTTAAGAACTTCGCCTGTTTGGTGAAGGAGGCGATGGTATGCGATGATATATCCAGCTTAATTAACCTTTGCCTTTCTTCGTTTTCCACCTTATCCCGGTTAAGCGTTAAGATGTACTGAAAATCATCGAATTTCTCTTCCTGCATTTTTAAAAAATTCAAACTCTGCACCAATGTATCCTGGTCCACATCGAAAATATTGTCATGAATGACTATTTTCGGATGCCTTTGCCGGGTATAATCATTAAATAATAGAGCCATATCGTAAATAAATACTTTCGTCCGTTCAACGCTGTGACTCCCATCATCAAAAGTCCTCATTTCAAATCGGATGACTTCCTTTGAGTTACTTCGATCAATGGTATCAATATTAAATGAGCACTGCCTGTTCCCCATGATCAGCTCGTGGATATCGGAAATAGTCGCATTAAAACCGGCCTTTACTTCCGAAGCTTTTTCAATACACTCCCCCAGTTCATAAATGAGTCGCTCTTTTTCAGATTTTAACTTTAAAACCTTTTTTTCCTCTGCGTCATACTGCTTGAGGAGTGACCGTATCTCGCTTAACTCCTCATTCTTTTTATCATATATCCGCAAACTGGTTTTCAAATCCTTCATCACACCTTTTTGATCTATTTTGCTTGCTTTTTCCGAATATTCATTATCAAGGGAGCGGGTCTCTTCGGTGATCTTTTTTAATTGAGTCGTAAGCGCCTGGGTTCGATCATTTACAAGCTTTTGCTGGAAATTTTCAATCCTGGATTTAAATGTCTTTACTTGCTCCAAAGACCGGACGATCATATTCCCTAATCCTTGTTTAAACTGGTTATAGACGATTTCGATATCTTCTTCGCCAATGATTTCCGGCCTGGGTAAAGAATCGATTCTCTTTAATTCATAGCGAATCGCTTTTTGCTCATGCCTTAACTTCTCAAGTCTATCTTCGATAACCACCAAATCCTTCTGTATCGAATCGAAAGCTTCATTTGTCTTAAAACTTTCAATCGCCTGTCTCATTTTTAAAACTTCATCTTCCAATTCATTCAATTCGGCCCTGGCATGGCTTATCTTTTTGGTATCATTTTTTGTAATTCTTTTTTTTAAGTCTTTAATAATCTCTTTCGCCCACACTAATTCCTTAAGTTTTTCTTTGGCATCTTTATACACGACCAGATCGATGCCCAGGAGATACAAATGAGGAATATAGTTGGGGGGAATTCGCAGTCCGGTATCGAAACAATCGATAATATCTTTAAATTCCGATCTTTCATCCCTGACCAGGGGGCCAAGCATTTCCCTGAATCCGGGCGCCGGTTCGCCGGGTTTTGTGATAAAGAGCAAATCGATAAGGTAACTGGCCGCATCTTCAAGTGAGGCAAAAGGAATCGTCTCCCCTCCTTTTAATATAGAGGGAGTTTTAGGATTTTTTGGGGTCCTGGATATAGTCAACAGCGTCGAATTGATTTCCAGGTCCAATTTAATTTCCACCTCGGGAGCTAAATCGTTCTCTGTAATTTGCATCACCCGGCTGTGATCGGTCTTTTTTAACAAGCAAAAATTAATAAACTCGATACACATGGACTTACCAACCCCAATGGTCTTTCTTTTATTTATCGTATCCTGCCCAACTCTCTCTCCTAAAATAATATTGACTCCCCTGCTAAATTCGATGGGTGTAAATATTTCCGGTTCCGAATACAAGCGAATCAGTCTAATCATTTTTTGCCAGCCCGTAAATATATGGTTCTCTAAAGTCGATAATCCCCGTGGCATACAAAAAGATCACAGCCATTACAAATTGGCTGCCGTGGATAATCCCTTGTTTCTTAAGAGTAGCGCCAATATCATAAATGGATATTTTGTCCTCCTTTTTCTTTTTCAATTCCTTAAGAATGAGATAGCCGATATAGGTTGGAGATGTTTTTATTGTTTCATCCTTAGAAATAAGTGCACCTCCCTGGAAATTATCCATCTCAGTCATTGGCGGCTCCTCCCGCGGGTGGATTGGGAAACACATTACATTTAATAAGTTCGTCGATCAAATAGAATTTAATAGCACCGTGGTCGTACTTTATACCCTGGGAACTGATTTTTAATTCAAAGTAATCGGAGAGCGCGTCCAATGCCATTTTAGGATTGTCGTCACATTCGGTTAGCGTCTCATCACTCTTTTCTTTTAAATACGAACGGATTTTAATGATTTTTCCAAGGTGCAGTCCCATTGTTTTTACAGCAATATCCAGCGCTTCACCGTATATGGGGACACGCTCCCGGTAGAGCGATTCCAGGAACGTCGAATGGTCTGAAAATCGTTTGTAAATCTTTTTTTCGGGATCCGGTTCTTCTTCGGGTTTACTATCGATATTTTTATTTTCATAATTGCTCAGGAATTCGATTAATCTCATAATGGTTTCCACTTCGTTTGATTCCGACACCTGCCCTGTGTAACCACCATGTTTTTTATTTGCTTCCAATTCATTTTCGAGGAAGTTCGCGATTTTTTCAAGTAAAGGCGTTTCCAATCCCCGGATATGCGTCAGAAGGTCGTCGATATCAAGAATTTCCGTTTTAAAATAAAGGGATCGATTCTCAAACTCGCCGCGGTAGTTCTTCTTTTTATTAACAATTAAAATAAGCAGGCGTTTATATTCGTCGTAGAGCTTTATATCGGTAAATTTGTCGATTGTTTCAATAATTTTCGTGCTGCTATTTTCGGAAGTAACCTGTACGGCTACGCTTGAATTCTTATCTCCCAAGTCGATTGCAGGCATGGATTTTTTTTGAATGTTCAGGTTCTCCAGATCATAGCCGTATACTCTGTTCAGAAGACCTTTAAACACATCTTCGGTGAAACTATCGATATCGTACAACTGCTGCGAGTTCCTGTTTTCAACCTGGAGTCTCAGTAACGCCAGGGCGTCCGATATCTGTTTAATATAATTTTCCCTGTTCATTCGCACCCAATACTCATTTTTCTTACACTCTATTGTCCTGGTCTCCACATTCGACTCTTCGACCATTCATCATATTATTATACAGAAAAAAAAATAAAAGGCAATTGGGGGCCTCTTTTTTTTTCAATAATTCCCTGATTTGAGTACAGTGTCCTGGAATGTTGGAATATCATTGACAAAATACGGGACAGGCCAATTTTAATCTATTTTTATACCAGGGCAGACAAAAACCGGCAGGCGGAAATGACGCGCACACCGTTAATCAAACGGTCCACCCCGGGTGTTTTTACTACCTGGAAAAGGTACGGTATTTTTAATCTCTCCTTAAAATAATACAGGGCCGGTGAAACATTGGCATGACCTAACTTAACCTCTACCGCAAACCAGGGTTTTTTATCCAGGACCACCAGGAAATCCACCTCCCGTTTATCCACATCCCGTATATAATAAAGTTCTGCTTTATAACCCTCATTATCAGATAAAAAATGAACCCATTTTAATAAATGCGACGCAATCAAATTCTCAAAACGCGCACCCGGTTCGGATACTTCCGACCAATCCCAGAGAAACAATTTGGGTTCCTTTTTTAATGAGCGGATGGCAGAACCGGCATAAGGGTAAATCCTGAAATGGTAATAAAGACTTTCAAGTATATTCAACCAATTGGTGACGGCGCGGTGACTGACATCCAGGTCTTCTTTAATGGAATTGATGGATAAGAGAGACCCGACCCTATCGGGTAAAATATCGCTTAACAATTTCATGCTGCTCAGGTCCCTGACCTGTTCCATATCCCGGACATCTTCGCGAAACAACCGTTCGCTTTTTTCTTTGTGCCAGCGTCTTAGCCGCCGCTTGTCTTGTTTAACCAGCGGTTCGGGGAACCCACCGAATTCGAATAATATATCCAGTTCATCTGGGTATTCGTTATCGGCGATGGCCAGTTCGCCCATTATTTCGACTTTATTCTTTTTATTCAATAGTTCCGCTAAAGAGAAGGGGTGCATGCGGTAATAATGATATCTCCCCTGGAGAGAGTCGCCGCCCCTGCGGTAAACATCAAGCCTGGCGCTGCCGGTAATAAGAAATTTGTATTTTTCTTTCAATTTATCATATTCGCCTTTTACCAGGGTTTTCCATTTCTTGTATTTATGAATCTCATCCAGGATAATTATTTCCGCATTTCCCGGCCAGTTGGAGTTCATGATATTTTTTCGATCCTGTTTATTATCCCAATTAAAATAGGCGGCATTATTAAAGTAGCCGGACACAATCCCGGTGGCCAGGGTAGTTTTTCCAATCTGACGTGGGCCGCCCACGAATACCATTTTTTCGGCCAGGTCGGCTACCACGTAATCCGTTAAATACCTTTTCTTAAGCATGGTTGTATTATAAACCCGGGTCAGTGGGAAATCAAGGATTTTTTTGCGTGTAAGCAAAATTTTTCGCCTTTTTTTTTGCTTATGAGCAAAACTTTACGTGCCGTCGGAACAGGAGAAAATTCGCCTATCCCGTTCCATGCTCAACCGGGATACCTGATTATCAATCTAACAAATTGCATATCATTACGCGATATGCTATACTTTACGCCGTGGTGAACGATCATGAGCACGATTATGAAAAAACTTGCCGTCGGTGAATCCGACTTTAGAGAAATAATCACAGGCAACTACTATTACGTCGATAAGACCCTTTTTATCAAAGACATTATCGACCGGGGCGATAAAATACTACTCATCCCCCGGCCCCGGCGCTTCGGCAAAACCCTCAACATCTCCATGTTGAAATATTTTTACGACTGCTGCCCGGAAACCACTTCCCCTTCCCCGGGAATTAAACAGCCCGGGGCGGAGAATACGTACAAAAATCTATTCGCTGGCCTTGCTATCCAAAATGCCGGCCGGGAATACACCGATAAAATGGGCCAATACCCGGTTATATTTTTAACTTTTAAAGACATTAAAGAACCCGACTGGGAAACTTGTTTGTACAAAATCAAACAGCTTATCCAGAAAGAATATTTGAAACATGATTATCTTCTTGACGGTAAAGCCCTGAAACCACAGGAATCGAAATTTTTTAAGAGGATTATCGAACTGGAAGGAAATAAAGGTGAATATGAAAACAGCCTGGAGTACTTGCTTATCTTTTTAAACCGCTATTACGGTAAACGGGTAATTATTTTAATCGATGAATACGACGCCCCGGTGCATGCCGGCTTTAACAACGGCTATTATGACGAAATTATCGGCTTTACCCGGAATTTCCTGAGCGGCGGCTTGAAAGATACCGGTCAATACCTGGAAAAAGGCGTTTTAACCGGTATAATGCGCATTGCCAGGGAATCGATTTTTTCCGGCCTTAATAACCTGGGGGTTTTTACCCTGCTGGCGGATGAATTCGACGATAAATTCGGGTTCACGGAAAAAGAAATCGAAAAAATGCTTAAGGACTTTAACGTTTTCCACATGGTTGACCAGGTCCAACAATGGTATAACGGGTACAATTTCGGGAAAGAAACGATTTATAATCCCTGGTCCATCATCAACTTTCTCGCCAGCGAGAGAAAGGACCCGGAACCCTATTGGGTCAATACCTCCGACAACCGGATCGTGGAGTCGCTCCTTTCCGGGCAAGGCAGCGAACTCAGGAAAGAATTGGAGCAACTTATCCGCGGCGAGTCCATAGAAAAAGCCATCGATGAAAACATTATATTAAAGGAAGTCACCTTGCGGGAGGATTTATTGTGGACTTTCTTGTTAATGGGCGGATACCTGAAACAGACCGGCAAGAGAAGGGACCCTGCCTCCGGGAAAATATTTTATATGCTGGCGATTCCGAATGAAGAAGTAAAAACAACGTACACCGGTATTATCGACCGCTATTTTTCGACTAAGATCGAAAACGAGAAATTGGAGATCATGCTCAAAGCATTGATCGACGGTGATATCAAACTCTTTGAAAAAATGCTGCGGATGGTCGTGCTGGCCGTATTTAGTTACCATGATTTCGGCGACGAGCCGGAGAAAGTTTATCATGCGTTGGTGGCCGGGTTGTTGATCTGGATATCCAATACCCATGAAGTAAAATCCAACCGTGAATCCGGTTACGGCAGGTATGATATTATGATTATTCCAAAGAATCGCGCCCAAATCGGTTATGTAATCGAATTCAAGTCCGTGGACAAAGATGATAACGAAACCGTGGATACGGCGTTGGAAAAAGCCCTGGCCCAGATCGAGGCAAAAAAATACGAAACAGAACTGGTGGAAAGAGGAATTCAGCATATCAAAAAATTAGCCATTGTCTTTTCAGGCAAAGAGGTTTTTGTAAGGGAGCCCGTCCAGGGTTGACAAAGGCATACAAAACGTGTACACTTCTTTCGAGATACATGATAATCTAAAACTATGTTTTAGATTATCATGATAAACGAAAACAGAGGATTGATTTATCTCCCTTAAAGAGGAACATAAATGCAATTGTACTCTTGTATCTCGTGATCCGGCCCCGAGGAAGACAGCCGATGGTATCATGATTCTTCCCTGGCAGGATTTCCTGGAGCGTTTGTGGTCAAACGAGATTATCAAGTAATTCGGCTGTGGACCAGGTATGCTGTTTTAAACTAACCTCCGATCCCTAATTCCTGCCCCTGGTTCTCGTTAAGCTTTTTTGGTATAATAGTTGTGGGAACGATAATGAAGGCTGATTTTTATATAACGTATCATCATGCTGATGAAATGGCGGCCAGGTGGATTGCTTCTGAGCTTAAGCAAGGGAAATTTTCCACGCTTTCCGATTCCTGGGATTTTCTTCCGGGTGAGGTGGCTCTTGAAAAAATTGATTTTATGTTTCGTGTTTCGCGGTTTGTGATGGTTTTGGTTTCCGGGAAATTTCTTGAATCATATTTTAATGAAAAGGATAAAATAAACAAAAGCTTTGGGAAGTCCAGAAACCCTTTCTCGAAAGGGTTTCTGGTTCGAATCGATTCGTGTGAAATTGAAATGGTTTTAGGGGATGTTGGGTATATCGATCTGGCGGATATAAATGAAAAGGAAGCGGTGAAACGGTTGTTGGATGCTGTTGGGGCGGCAGCGCCGGACAAAAAAGAAACCGGGCTGCTGCCGGTATCCGTGGGGACACGGGATGAAATCCTGGCAAAACGAAAGCATGAGCTAGACCAATTATTAGCCGCCGCCATCAAGCACAATTACCATATGAAACTGGACCTGGAACAGGAAGTAGAAAGGGAAGTGGAGGTTAAGAAAGAAAAAAGTGGGAAAATAGAAAAGCGAAAGGAATGGGTCTGGGAGTCCGTTCCATTGGAAACGGTTTTGAAGGATGAGAAAAATTATATCCTGGTGAATCCCTCCGGTATGGGGAAAACCACGTTTCTCACCTATGCGGCATTTGCGATGCTGGACCAAAATACCTATTATCTCTTTCTACCATTGTTCTTCACCTGCATTGCGTTAAATAACCGCGGCAATACCACCATTGAGGATTTTATTCGTCACCAGGTGGAATCCTTTTATACCCATTCAAAGGGTTCACTGGTATCCCCGAAATGGGAGGACCTATGTATATTGATCGATGCGCTGGACCAAGCCAGGGATGTCGATGATATCGTGTCGTCGTTCCTTCTCCACGATAAGCCCCTCCATTATAGAAAGGCCAAAATCATACTATCGTCTCGGCAGAATACCGCGGATAAGGTGAAGTCGGGATTTACGAAAATCCGGTTGAAACTCCCGGAATCGGAAGAAGTTCGGCACTACCTGGGAGAGGAAAATTATCAAAAGCTGGCAGGGATAATCGAGTCATCAGGGGAATTGGTTAAGGCGCCAGTGCTGCTGGAGATGTTGAAGAGTAT
The DNA here is from genome assembly GCA_030837085.1 of Acidobacteriota bacterium. Taxonomy (GTDB): domain Bacteria; phylum Acidobacteriota; class Aminicenantia; order UBA2199; family UBA2199; genus JAKAGC01. The sequence continues at coordinate 10,837 of JAUPLE010000354.1, forward strand.
TACGGAGAAGGGACATGTGGCCTCCACTTTGTTTAACCGGGTGGATTTGTACACGGAATTTACTAAGATATTGCTGGACCAGGAGCGGAGCAAACCGCGTTTCTGGCAGGATAAATTGTCTATCCGTCATTTTATCGACTTTGAATTGGAACAGATGCTGGAAAAGATTGCTTTTTTTTCATTGGCGGATAATCAAATATTGGAAATCCCCAAAGAAAAGCTGGCGCAATACTGTGAATCGCCGGAGAAAAAGGAAGCGCTGTTAAACATCGGGATTTTATTGGAGTTATTCGAGGATCGGGAGCAAAAGATCGTATTCCGGCACCAATCGTTCCAGGCGTATTTCGCCGCGCGATATATCTATAATCGACAGCCTGAATTATTTAAACAACTTATTAGCGATATTGCTTTCTTTTACAATGATGTGTGGTATGAGGTGATGCGGTTTTTTGCAGGTTTAGAGAAAGACCCACAAAAGGTAGAGACCATCATTGAAATGATTATAAAAAAAGATAAAAGTCTCAATGTACTCAAAAAAAATATCATATGGGAAAACCGAAAATTAAAAAAATATGATCTCATGTGGGCGTTGAGATTGATTTTTGCTGTTTTCCTGATGTCAGAAGCGCGCGTAAATACTGAATTCATTCAGAGAGTATATAGGCAATTAAGGTATTTGTTAAAAAATGATATTCAATATTGGGTTTTTCTTAAATCTAATACCTATAAATTCAACAAACCGAATGACGAACAGCGGAGAAGTTTTTTTCATAATGTTTTAGCCTTACTCAGGGATAAGGATGATGATATCCGAAACGTTATCGTCGAATTTTTGGGGAAAATCGGTACATCGAAAGTTATTCCTCGCCTGGAACATATGCTCATGGATAA
>JAUPLE010000355.1 GCA_030837085.1 Acidobacteriota bacterium
CATTCTTTTTTGGAAAACCTAATCGGTAAAGAGTTTCCTTTGCTTTTTGCAAATCTCTCGAAAACAGCGATAATCCTAAAAAAGTTGTTTATAATGACGTAGTCCTGTTTATTCGTCTCCGGGTGATTGAAAAAATATCACTTATATGTTATATTGAATACATGAAGTGGATTATTGATTTTTATAAGACTAAAAGTGGCCAATGCCCGGTAAAAAAATATCTACAGGGTCTGAATCCCAAAAATGAGCGACTTTAGAAATTTTTTAAAAGAAAACCTTGAAAAAGACCCTGAATTCAAAGATATATGGGAAAATAATGAACAAAAAAGAGAACTGGTGAAAACGATCATTGCCTTAAGAATTAAAGAACACCTAACTCAAGAAGACCTGGCTTTAAACCGGAAAGTTGAGATTAACTTTGCCTGATCGAGAACGCATCCCCCTGTCCCCTTGAAAACCGTGGGCAAGTCCCGAAAAAAAATTAAAGCATTCCCTTCCCTATTATTAGGGAACTTTTACCTGTCGCTCGATACCATCGAATCCTCCACCAGCGCCCGATTATCGATCTTAAATCGCTGGAAATGAGTCAAAATTTCATAAAAAAGCAGCGGGATCGCTTCCATATGCCCTAGCAACTCCTTTATCTCCGGTTTTAATTCCAACCTGTCCGCTTTTTTACTGTCCGCTTGAATCACTTTTTCCATTTCCGCTTGAAGCGCTTTTTCGCTTTCTATTTTTTGCGCCAGTTGTTTTTTCAACTCCTCGATCTGATCACCCAGTTGCTTTTTTAATTCCTCGATTTCAGCGGCCCTTTCCTTCTCATCAAACTTCATCGGGCCTTTGCTGAAAAGAAACCAATCCATGGATATTTGATCTTCCATGGCCAACCGGAACAGCGATTCATAAGCAGGGAAAGTCGTGCCGTTTTCGTTCTTATTATACCCGCTTTCGGTGATACCCAAATACGCGGCCATCTGCGGCCGGGTATAATCTTTCGACTTCCGCAGTTGCGCTATCTTATCCCCGGCGGCTTGCAACATCTTTCTCCTATTCATTTCCATTTTCTTGCTCCTGTAATGATTTTACCGGCATTATTATAATTCATCCGCAAAGAAATTACCAGGGTTCTATGAAAACAGCCACAAAGGCACGCATGTGCGAAGGCACAAAGGAACACCAAGAGGTTTATTAATAAAAACCTTGGTGCCTTGTACCGGAGTGCCATGGCGGCTAAAATTTTAATGGTTACAATGCCGTAGGACTTTGATTCATCAAACCCAAAAAAATGAACGCCGGCAAAGGTCTGACAGGAAACAAATAACACATGAAAAGAACGAAAAGACTCTTTGAAAGGTACAATCGGATCTTTGAAAGGATGATACGGCTCTTTGAAGTCATGAAACGACACTTAGCAGTAACAAATAGACTCTTTGAAAGGCAAACATGGTATCCGGCAACAACAAAATGACGCTTAATAAGGGCAATATGGCGCTTATCAATACACAGTTGGCGCTTAGCGAAAGCTATACGGCGATTAACAAAGCCATTGTCGCGCTTAGCAAGGCTCAATTTACACTTTTCAAGGGGATAGGGACGCTTATAAAGGGTAAAACTGCATTTTGACAAAACAACGATGCGTCTGGAAAAGAGGGTGACGCTCCCGGAAAGGCAAAATGTTGACTTTTACCCTAACCATCTGCTGTGAAAATTGCCCCAAAGACACAATAATAAATAAAGCACGAAGCACGAAGGTAAGAAAAAACTGGAAGAGCGGAAAAAAATCTGCCTCTCCCCAAAGTCACATCAAAACAGTTCCGAATGAGAACCGGTTCTTTCAAAAATAATGGTTCCGTTCTCTATTTTATAAATCAAAAGCCAATCGGGCTCAATATGGCATTCTCTTCTATCCTTAAGCCCACCTTTCAATTTATGATCATTGTGCTTTCTATCCAGTGGACATTGTTTTACCAGTTGATTTATTATTACCTGTATTTTCTCTAAATCTTTCCCGGATTTGATTGCCTTAATTAAATCTTTGTCAAACCGATGAGTGGTTTTCAACTTTAACATTTTCTTTAATATACGTGAAGTAGGAATCAACGCTTTCCCATTCGGTTAAATTTTTTCCTGCATCTGTATCTCTCATCACCCGGAGGGTTTTTTCGTTTGGGACATCCATATCCGCATCGGCATCATCTTTAAATGGTAATCCTTTAAACACTTTCACTTTTTGATAAAAAAGTCGGATTGCTTCCGCCGTGGTAAGTCCAAGCATTTTAAAAATAGCCTCGGCTTCCCTTTTCAAACCTGGCTCTACCTGGGCTTTAATGGTTGCGGTTTTAATCATTTTTTACCTCGTTATTTAAGTTCCTGCATATGAAGTAACTAGGATATAATAATATAGAAAATTCCATTTGTCAAATTTTTGATTGTAGGAGTTTGATTCAGGAATTGTTTTCTGTGTCTTTCTGTGTCTTCGTGGGCCTGTGTTGTGGGGCGATAACTATTAATTGTTAACTGTTAATTGTTAATTGGAAACCGGGGAGAGTTTTCCCTCTCCCTTGCGCTTAGCAGGGAATTAAGGTAAAATGTGTCTGTCAAAAGGAGGAACCATGGGTTTTGTACTCTACCGGTCGTCGG
>JAUPLE010000356.1 GCA_030837085.1 Acidobacteriota bacterium
AACGCGGCGGAAGTAAATCCACTGGCCGCCAGCGCAACGCCCACGGCAACGTTGATGACTTTCCAGATACCCCAGGGATAGCTGTTGCCCAGGTTGGTGACGGCGCCCAATCCAGACAAAAAGCGGGCCAGACCGAAGGAAAAACCCACCGCCATAAAACACAAGAGAACAAACGTACCCGGGGTAAAAAACGGTTTGTGTACCGGCTGCGGCTGCGGATGTGAATGCGATTGCTGACTGCTCATGATTGTTCTCCTTGCGCTTTTAAGGTTGGGTCCTTTTTCGCTCCAGGGGAATTTTCCCCAGGCGGGTTGTCCGGATTTTCTTGATTTTCTTTTAAGCGGCGCGAACGGCGGATGTACCACATCACGCCTGCCAGTGCGCCGTAAAGGGCCAGGGGAATAGCGCCGAATTTGTAGACGCTGTGTTGGATAGATTCCGTAAGTTCCGGCGGCGCAGCCGTTTGTAATGCAATAAGGTCCAATTCCACGTGGGGTCTGCCGGTCATATAAAGCCAGGCGGTTCCCCCCACTTCGTTTTCCCCATAGATATAATCTACATAGCGATCAGGGCGATCTTTGACCCGGGCTTTTGCCATTTGCAGTAGTTTGGAACGGTGGCCGAACAAAAGGGCTTCGGTAGGGCAGGCAGCCGCGCAAGCAGGATTTGCCCCGGTTTTTTTCACCCGGTCTGTACAGAATTCGCATTTGGTAATACGTGGTTTGAGCGCTTCATTATACTCATAAGCAGGGATTTCGAACGGGCAGGCCAACATACAGTACCGGCAGCCGATGCAAATATCGGGATTGTAGATTACCGAACCATCCGCGGCTTTTACCAGGGCCCCTACGATACATGCCGAGACGCACGCAGGTTTGAGACAGTGCATACATTGGACCTTGCAAAACGTATCCTTCACCTGGCGTTGATCCGGCGAGGGGCGGCCGGGGTATTGATTGACTACTGTATACGCCGCTACCGAGGGCCGGCGTTTCTCGCGAAAAACTCTTTTGTCGGTAAAGGGCAGTTCAGGTTTGGGAAGATTATTCTGGCGATTGCAGGCTTCTTCACATTTCCGGCAGCCGATGCATACAGTAGTATCCACCAGGCAGCCAACATAGTCTGGGTTTGACTCTTTTGCCGGTTTTTTCCCAGGTTCCATATCCTGGGCAGCAAGGCAGCCCCCGGCAAGCGATGCTATCCCCGATTTTATGAACAATCGACGATCTATTTCCATAGGCTATAACCTCCATTCATGGTTATTGTTTTTAGGAATGCATAAACGTCGATAATTCAATGTACCACTGGTTAATAAAAATATATGACCACTTTAGTATACCATAAATTCCTGGAAATGGGAAGTCCTTTTGTTTTTCTTTTGTCATCCTTGCTTCGGAAATCTTTATATATAGCCTTGACTTTTGTTTTTAAAAAATATAGTATAATAAAAAATAAATATAAAAAGGAGTTAGGAACCGTGGACGCATTTCCTGGAATACCGGGTTATCGGATAGAAAAAAAACTCGGCCAGGGCCGGCTTACAGACGCCTACCTGGCCATAAAAGAAGAGACGGAACAAAAAGTCGTTATAAAAGTATTATTCCCTGAACTGGTCCAGGTGGAAGATGAAAAATTTCCCAAACGTTTTCTCTACGAAGCCCGAAGGGCAGCTAAACTGGATCATCCTAATATCGTTAAAATATTCGATGTCGGGGAAACCCAGGACAACTATTACTTTGTAATGGAGTACTTACATGAATGTCTCAGCGCCAGAATCGCAAACCGTGATTTCCCTTCCGGTTTCGAATCCGGGAGAGAAGCAGGTATAACCAAAAACGCCGGGATAACTGAAGGAGAAGTCCAGGAAGTACTGGATATTTTCCGACAATTCATCGATGCTCTCGATTACGCCAGCCAGGAAGAAATCATCCACAGGGATATCCGACCGGAGAATATTTTCTTCAGGGATGAAGCCGGTTTCATTACCCCGGTTATCGTGGATTTCTGCATGCAGCAAGTAGCGGCTATTTCCACTACAGTAACCGAAAAAGGAATTACCTTAAGAGATCTCCACTATACTTCTCCTGAAGCAATACTCAAAAACAGCATGGACAACACCAGCGATTTGTACAGCCTGGGTATAATATTGTTTGAAATGCTGACCGGCCGCGTCCCTTATGAGGCAGATGATCCGGTTACCCTGGGAAACCTGCATAAAACAGCGCCCATCCCCCAACTGCCGGCGCATTTATCCCGTTTTCAACCGCTGGTTGAAAGGTTACTGGCCAAAAAAAAAGAGGAGCGGGCCCAGAATAGCGCCGAATTGATGCTATTGATCGAGGAACTGAACGAAGACCTCACCCCGGACCTCATGGAAGAAACGGGTAGAGATGAAATTGGCTATGAAGTTGGAAACGAAATTGGCAATGAACTTGAAAATGAAATAAAAGATGATATCCGGGTTAAAAGGGACCCGGGCTTCGGACAAGAAATTGAAATTGCATCAGGAATCCCGGAAAGTATTGCCGAAACAGGAACGGAAAACCTTGAAATTGGGCAGGAAATCAGGAAAGAGTTCGAAGAAAAAAAAGGGCAAAGCCAGGAGCAGGCGCAGGAGCAGGACCAGGATATTGATTTATACCCGGGCCCGGGAGAAAGAGCGCCGCGCCATCCCTTTGAACTAAAAATTACAAAGGATACCGGTGAAGGAGGGGCGGGCCTACTTTCTAAATTAAAAAATCCCCGGGTCTTTATCCCGGCAGCCGCGATAATCGTTATTATTATTGCATTAGCGATTGTTTTCCTCAAACCCACGGAAAAAACCGGCGCAGGGAAACCCGAAGAGGCTGGCCAGGAACAAGAGATATCAGGAGATTCAGAAGTCTCAGCCCCCGGCGAGTCAAAGGACATCCAATATACACGAAAATTAAAACAAGCCCAACGAGGATTCCAGTTGGGTGAATATGAGAAAGCGCAACAACAATTAGCCGAAGCGGAAAAAATCAAAGCCACCCCGGAAGTAGAAACTCTAAAAAAACAAATCCAGGAAAAAATCGTTGAAAAACAAGATGATATTGTTTTTCAAAAGGCAATTAAAACCGGTACTGCGGCTGCCCTGGAAGAGTATTTAAGCCAATACCCCAACGGCCGTCATGCCGCCGAAGCCCGCGAAAAAGTGAAAGAAGTCGCTGAACTGGAGAAAAAAATAAATGAAGAGAAAAGAAAATGGGCCGCTTCCCGCGTAACGCTTCGTTCCTCTCCCCAAACCCTGGATAAATCCGACGTGAGAACGATGGTGAAAAAACGGGGCTTCTTTGAGAAATATTACAACAGCACCGGTGATTTCGTCAACCACTATGAATTGCATACGATTAATAACCAAAAAGTCATTATCGATTACGCCACTGGATTGATGTGGCACCAATCCGGTTCAGAACAATATATGAAGTATGACAAAGTCCAAGCGTGGATTCAAGAATTAAACCGGCAGAAATACGCAGGGTTTTCCGATTGGCGCCTGCCCACCCTGGAAGAGGTGGCCTCGCTAATGGAAAGCCAGGAAAGCCGGGATGCCCTGTATATCAATGCCATTTTTTCCAAAGATCAGAATCACACCTGGACGTCCGATATGTTCGATAAGAATCGGGCCTGGGCCGTAGATATTTTCGGCGGCGATTTTAATCCCGTGGATATCGATTACGATTCATTTGTTCGCCCTGTCCGGTCAGCGAAATGATGTTTAATTTGGCCTCCGGCGGCAAGAAACCCTTTCGAGAAAGGGTTTCTTGACTTCCTAAAGCTTTTGTTTAAAGCCTACGTCGATTTCCTTGAC
>JAUPLE010000357.1 GCA_030837085.1 Acidobacteriota bacterium
CCTCTAAAATCCGCGCCCAAGGAAGGGCTACCCAGGGGGTCAAGATTATCAATCTTAAAGAAGATGATAAGTTGGTTTCACTGGAAAAAGTGCGGGCCCAGAATGGCAATGGCGACCAGGACGCCGCCGCTGACATCGACACCACTGATATCCTCGACACCATCGATACCGAAACACCTGTGGAAGAAACCGAAGTTGAAGAAACAGATGTGGATGTAGAAATCGAAGAAGATAACGAGTAGTAACATGAAAGTACGATTTGCCCCTTCCCCTACCGGCCACTTACATATCGGCGGTGTGCGCACCGCTCTTTTTAATTATCTTTTCGTCAAAAACCAGGGCGGCCAATTTATTCTGCGCATCGAAGATACCGACCTCTCCCGCTCATCCCGGGAAATGGCCGAAGAGATACTTGAAGGCTTGCGGTGGCTGGGTATGAATTGGGATGAGGGACCCATTTACCAATCCGACCACTTTGAAAAATACCGGGAAACCGCTTACCGCCTCCTCGAACAAGGTAAAGCTTACCGCTGTTTTTGCACCCCCGCCGAAATCGAAGCAAGAAAAAATTCCCTGGAAAACGACGGCGAAAAAATTTATAAATACGATCGTCTTTGCCTGAACTTAACCTCTGAGCAAATTCAACAAAAACTCCGGGAAAAAACCCCCTACGTCATTCGTTTCTTTATTCCAACAGGGAAAACTTATTTCAAAGATGCCATCCACAAGGAAATGGAAACCGATAATTCCGAATTGGAAGATTTTACCCTACTCAAGTCCGATAATTCTCCCACTTACCACCTCTCCGTTGTCATCGATGACTGCGACATGGGTATCACCCACGTCATCCGGGGCGATGACCACCTTTCCAATACCTTCAAACAAATACTGCTGTTCAAAGCCCTGGGACTGAACCCACCCAAATTTGCCCACCTCCCCCTGATACTGGGACCGGATAAAAAAAAATTAAGCAAACGCCACGGCGAAACCTCGATCCTGGAGTTTAAGAAAAACGGCTACCTTCCCGAAACCCTGGTCAATTTCCTATCGCAGTTATCATGGCTGCCGGCTGACAGCAAAAAAATATTTACCATGGAAGAGCTGGTAAAACAGTTCAGCCTCAACAAATTATCAAAGAGCAGCCCGGTTTTCGATTACGACAAATTACGGTTTTTAAACGGCCGCATCATCCAACAAAAAGAAGCCAAAGACCTTTATAAACTCCTGGCGGAAACCCAACCCTTTATGGATGAATATAATGAATTCCCGGAAACGAAAAAAATCAACCTCATCGACCTGGTCAAACCCCGAATGAAAACCCTGGCCGACTTTGAAGCAAAGTTCAATATTTATCTAAAAGGAGAACTGAATTACCAAAACAATGACCTGGATAAATTAAATGAAACTCACAGCAATACCGATATGAAGAGGTATTTAAAAGAGTTGCTGGTCAAACTGGGAAACCTTAACGAGTCGCGCTTTGGCAGCGCCGAAATTGAAGCGGAACTCAGGGCCTGCGCCGCGGAAAACAACATCGACGCCGCTTGCTTGATCCACCCGGCCCGCTTTGCCCTTACCGCCGAAGCCGTCAGCCCCTCCATATTCGATGTATTTGCCTTTTTCGGCAAAGAAGAATCCATCCGGCGGATTAACCGGTTCATCGATTACCTGGAGAAAAACAATGGCTGATAAATCCGTGCCTTCGGCGACCAAAAACCCTTTTGAAAAAGGGTTTTTGGATTTCCTAAAACTTTTGGTTATTTTTAATGGTAACTTGAGGATATAAGGATGTTTTTTCCAATTAAAGATTATAATCCTACCAGGGGAACCGCTTACATCACTATCCTTTTGATTATTATCAATGTAGGCGTATTCTTTTACCAGGCCGTTTTAAGTGAAAAACTCTTTGAAATAAATATCGCCGAATCCGCTATGGTGCCCTACGAAATCACCCACCAACAAAACGTGACTATCCCCCTGGGAACCGACCGCTGGGGAAGAACAATCGTTTTAGAAAGAGAAATCTCACCCAACCTCAGCATACTAACCTCCATATTTATGCACGGCTCCTTCTGGCACCTCTTCGGCAATATGCTCTTCTTGTGGATCTTCGGAAATAACATCGAAGACCACCTGGGCAAAGTGAAATTTATAATTTTTTACCTACTCTGCGGCGTGGGCGCCAGTTTGACGCACGTGATGTTTCACCTGGATTCCCTGTCGCCCGTCATTGGGGCCAGCGGCGCTGTTTCCGGTATCATGGGCGCTTACCTCATACTTTACCCCCACGCCCGTATCCGTACCCTGGTATTTATTTTTATATTGGTTACTTTTATGGATCTCCCGGCATCTCTATTTTTAATCATCTGGTTCATCTTTCAATTTTTTTATGCCGGCCAAAGTTCCGGGGTCGCCTGGATGGCTCATGTGGGCGGATTCATCATTGGCATCATCCTCATCAAAATAATGCGCAATAAACAAAAACCCATCATTGAATTTATACCATGAAAAATAAAATGCAAATTAAAACAAGGAGGCCTACCCATGACCGATAAAGCAAATGAAACTGAAAAAACAACCGTTAATTTTATTAAAACGATTATAGAGAAAGATTTGCAGGAAAACAAAAACAACGGCCGCGTTCATACCCGGTTCCCACCCGAACCCAACGGTTACCTGCATATTGGTCACGCCAAATCCATCTGCCTTAATTTCGGACTGGCAAAAGAATACAACGGCCTGTGTAATTTGCGTTTTGACGATACCAACCCCACCAAAGAAGAAGAAGAATACGTCCAATCCATCAAGGAAGATATCCGCTGGCTGGGTTTCGATTGGGGCGACCGTGAATATTATGCTTCCAATTATTTTGAGCAATTGTACCAGTACGCCGTCCAGTTAATCGAAGCCGGCAAAGCCTACGTCTGCGATCTCACCCCTGGTGAAACCCGCGATTACAGGGGCACCCTGACTCAACCCGGCAAAGAAAGCCCTTTCCGAAATCGCACCTTCGAGGAGAACCTTGATTTATTCCAGCGCATGCGGGCCGGGGAATTCCCGGACGGTTCCCGTACTTTGCGGGCGAAAATCGATATGGCCTCCCCTAATTTGAACATGCGCGACCCGGTGATGTACCGTATCCTGAAAGCTCACCATCACAGGACCGGCGATCAGTGGTGCATCTATCCCATGTATGATTGGGCCCACGGCCAGTGCGATTCAATCGAAGGTATTACCCATTCCATTTGCACCCTGGAGTTTGAAGCCCATCGCCCGTTGTATGATTGGTTTATTGAGCAACTGGGTATATTTCATTCGCGGCAGATCGAGTTTGCCCGGCTCAACCTCAATTATACGGTCATGAGCAAGCGGAAGCTCCTGGGATTGGTGGAAGGTGGATCTGTCAGTGGTTGGAATGATCCGCGCATGCCCACTATTTCCGGTTTAAGGCGGCGCGGTTATACACCCGAAGCCATCCGCGAGTTTGCTGAGCGTATCGGCGTGGCAAAGGCGGACAGCACCGTGGACATTGCGCTGCTGGAGCACTGCCTCAGGGAAGATTTGAATAAACGCGCGCTAAGGGTTATGGCTGTTCTTTCGCCTTTAAAAGTTATCATTGATAATTATCCTGAAGGCCAGGTAGAGTGGTTTGATGCTGAAAACAACCCGGAAGACCCGGGCGCCGGTACGCGCAAAGTTCCTTTCTCTCGGGAGGTTTATATTGAGCAGGATGATTTCCGGGAGGAGCCGCCCAAGAAATTTTTCCGTTTATCTCCCGGCAAGGAAATCCGGCTCAAGCACGCCTATTATATTAAATGTGAGCGGGTGGTAAAGGATGAGAAAACCGGCGAAGTTATTCAATTGCATTGTACGTATGATCCGCAGAGTCGCGGCGGTTGGACGAATGATGGGCGTATGGTTAAAGGGACTTCCCATTGGGTTTCGGCAGCCCATGCCGCTGAGGCTGAAATCCGTTTGTATGAGCATCTTTTTCTCAAAGAGAACCCCGGGGATGTAGAAGACGGAGTTGATTTTAAAGATAATTTAAACCCTAATTCCTTGATGGTGTTGTCCGGCTGTAAAGTAGAGCCTGGTTTGCTTGAAGCCAGACCCGGTGACCGTTTCCAGTTTTTGCGTCAGGGTTATTTTTGTTTGGACCCGGATACAGTGGCCGGGAAGCGGAAGCTTGTCTTTAATCGTACGGTTTCGCTGCGGGACACCTGGTCCAAAATAGAAAAGAAAGCGCAGGAATAAGTGCGGCCAGGGGGCTTTTTTAAAAAATCGCCCCCGTGAACCCCAAAAAATTTTTGATAATTAAAAGTATTGTGAATTCCCGAAACCCATTTAGATATGAAGAGCGTC
>JAUPLE010000358.1 GCA_030837085.1 Acidobacteriota bacterium
GGAAATCCTGGAAGAGTAGTTTGATGATCGTTTTCCAGGCAGGGTCATATTTACTTCTTCCGGCTGTTTCTTTAGCGGGAGTCATTCGTTTTCTCTTAGGCATTATACTCACACTTCCAGGCGAATAATACCAGAAAAGCGGGTTAATTGCAATTACTTTCGTTTTTTCTTCGCGTATCTTCGCGTTATTCGCGGCTTTGATAAGCGGATCATCCTATAACGGCGAGAAGGGGCGAGAAAGGGTCGGACAAGAAAACGCCCCTTCGTATGAATACCGGAAAGCGTGTCAGCATGTGGTACCGTATAACGTATAAAGAGGTCAATGTCCTGTACGGCGTAGTAAATGAATTAGGGCGCATTTCCGGTTGAATAAACGTTGTTGTCCGGCGAGTGTTGTTCGACGTTAAGACCGCACAGTTTCCTTTTGGACGGCATGATTTTGGCGATTTCGAGCACCACCAGACCGTCCACGGTTTTAAACGAACTGTCTTCACAGAAATCGTGGAAGCGGACACCCCCGGGCTCGCACAGGCCGGTATACTGCTTGAAAAGAATGGGAATGGCAAAACCGTAGTTTTTCAGCACTTCTTTCAATGTGCGGTAATCCTCCTCGGGCGTGTCCGCCATAAGGATCGAATTGACCTCGGTTTCCATTTCACGGGAAATTCGGAAAGGAAATTTGGCGTGGATATATTTCTCCGGGACGCCGTACCATTTCTTGTAGTAATGGACGATCAGGCTGCGTGCGATATCGGAATATGTATTGCTGATGCTAACCGCGCCGTAGAGGTATTTGACATCGGGGAGACGGTTCAACAATGCGCCGATGCCTTTCCACAGGTAGTGCAGGGCATTACTTCGCCAATAACTGTAGTGGATAAAGGACCGCCCCAGTTCGATGGATTGCGGGAGTTCGGCACAGAAGCGGGCGGAGTAGTTAAACAGGGTGGAGGTGTAGAGATCATCGAGGGTGTGTTGTTTTAAAATATCTTTACAAATGGCCAGACGGTAGGCGCCCATGATCTCCAGATTCTCTTCGTCCCACAGTACGATATGGGCATAGTTACGGTCGTAAAGATCGAAATCCATTTTTTCACCGGTGCCCTCTCCCACGCGGCGGAAAGTGATCTCACGCAAACGGGCGATCTCAGTAAGGATATTCTTACCTTGCGCATGGTTCACCAGGAACACCTTTTTACTTTCGGCCGGGGCAAACAATAGGGGGGCTTCGGCAAACTCTTTTTTCAGGATTGTTTTTTCCACCGGGTGAATGATGGTTTTTTCCGTTTTAAAAATACCCGGTTTATCTTTGCCGATCCGGTAGACGTGCGAACGCATCAGCCGTGAAAGGGTATCGACGGATATCACATCTTTTTTAAATACCGAACCCGGGATAGGGTCACCGATTTTCAGGCGGATATTGCGGGAGCGAAGCTTATATAACTCGCCGGGCAATAAAAACATGGAGAATCGCTTGTTCAAGAGAGAGATGAGATAGAAGAGCAGAGAATTCTTGCCCTGGACATAGACGGGCAGTACCGGGACTTCGTATTTACTGGCGAAATAGGCCGCGCCGTTATGCCATTTGCCGTCCTGGATACCGTGGAGTCCCAACCGCGACACTTCGGCGGAGGGAAAGAAAATAACCGCCTGTTCGTCCAGGATGGCGTTTTTAATGCCGACGATATTGCGTCTCTGGTTGCGGGAGGAAAAAATGTCGTAGGGCAAGAACAGGTCCGCCAGGTTCTTGACCTGGAGAAGGACATCGTTGACCACGATCTTAACGTCCGGCCGGATTTCGCCCAGTGCTTTTAATATGGCCAGACCGTCCAGTCCGCCTAGGGGATGGTTGGCCACACAGATCAACCGCCCTTCGGAGGGAATTTTCTTCCGGTCAAGGCCCGACAACAGATATGAAAAATTGAGGTAGTCGAACAACTCTTCGATAAATTCAAGGCCTTTTTTATTTTTCAATAATTCGAGGCCGCGGTTAATCTCGTCCAGGTGAAGGATACGTTTTAACAGTGCCGGCACCCAGTCCGAGGTCAGCGGTGGCATCCGGTCCAGGAAACCGGGGAACCGGGAACCGATAACAGCTTCTAAATTGATTGCGTCCATATTTACACCTCTAATGAGTGAATTGAAAATATATCCAGGTTTAGGTTGTGATTGTATACTTATTTTGTTAACGGAGTGTAAAGGTTCAATCAAAAAACGGTTCAGTTTTTTTTGTGCGAAAATCCTCTTCATTCAAATATTTTACCGAAGGCTAACCGAAGACTTACAAAAGGGCGAGAAAGGGGCCGGTTAAGAAAACGCCCTAAGGTCGAAAGAAAAGAAAGTAAGTTTTCACTTTACAATCACCTGCGAATATGCTATATTTTGAAACTCAAACGGTGAATTCATGAATCATGCAATAGCTTTAATAATAATGAATCTCAAGCAAAAAATCATCCTTGTTAAGCTGGAACGAAATAAGGTGATTGAGGCAAATGCATATGGTCAAAGAATATTGATAAATATAACTATCCGAAAACAAAACCAAATTAGTTGCCGCACTGAGCACACTCTGGAAACAGGTGAGCACACTCTGGGAACAAGTGAGCATACTTTGGGAACAGGTGAGCACTGTATGGGAAGAGGTGAGCATACTTTGGGAACAGGTGAGCACTGTATGGGAAGAGGTGAGCACACTCTGGGAACAAGTGAGCATACTTTGGGAAGAGGTGAGCACACTTTGGGAACAAGTGAGCACTGTATGGGAAGAGGTGAGCACACTCTGGGAACAGGTGAGCATACTTTGGGAAGAGGTGAGCACACTTTGGGAACAGGTGAGCACACTTTGGAAAGCAATCAAGATACCCTGGAAAGCGATAAGTACACATGATTTACAGCATAGAAGGAGATAAAAATGGCGCATAAGAGAGCATCCATCGGTAATTTATTGGAAACCTCGCAGCTAATGTTTCAAAACGCCAGGGACGATGAAGAAATCAATACCCTCCTGGCGCCCTTTAAAGTAACCGAACAGCAATTTGATTTCGGACTATCCCTATGTAGAAAAGCATTTAAGCTGGAAAGCCTGCAAATCAAACTGCATGGCCAGCAATTCCGTTCAAGAAAGAAATTCGATAAACTATTTAATGAGTTCAATGAAACCTATCAAATGCATTTGAAATTCCTAAGAATATCCTTTGAGAAAGATAAGGAGAAACTAAAAGAACTCAGCGCCTTTGGAAAACGCTCCCGCAGCATTGCCGATTGGATAAAACAAGCCTTTTCTTTCTATCAAACTACGGTCGTCGATGAAGAGGCAATGACTGCGTTGGATAACTTCGGGATAACAGCGGAGATGTTCCAGCAAAATGAAGGCAAAATAAAGGAAGTCGATGACGCTTTTCGGACGCATAAAATCAAATTGGGCGCCGCCCAAAACGCCGTCGAAGAAAGAAATGCGGTTTTTAAAGAATTGGATACCTTCGCCAAACACTTCCGCGCTATTTGCCGCACTGCCCTGAAAGCCCACCCGCAATTACTTGAAAAATTAGGAATCAAGGTCTATTCGAAAGGCTACAAAAAAAGGAAACGTAAAAAGGATAAAAACCAACCCCCCACGACCAACAGTGCAGAACAATCTGCCCCAAACACAGCAGAATCGGTATAACTTTTTTCTTGAATTCTTCTAGCTCCTGGTATATCATTAATACCATGAAAAAAATAACGTTTCAACCAGGGGTCAAACATGAGTGAAGCATTGAACTATATCAAAAATTCGGTCTCAGTAGGACAACCCATTATCCAGATCATCTCCTACGAAGAAAAACGGGTCGAAAGTCACTTGAAAACAATAGCCGAACAGTTAAGCCGTCCCAATATTCTCTACTGGGATATCACCAACGGACTCACCAAAGACAGTCAAATGATCCCGGATACAAAAGAACCCTCAAAAGCACTGGACTATATCCTGAAAGCCAACCTGCCCGGGTTCTTCATTTTCAGGGACATCATCCCTTTTGTCAAGACCTCCCCGGAAATCGTACGAAAATTCAGGGACGCCTACCGGAAATTTAAAAATAGCAAAAGTACCATCTTCCTCATCTCGCCGGATGAATATTTCCCGGTTGAACTGAAAAAAGAAATCGACATCGTTTATTTTGGGCTGCCCGTATACGATGAACTTAAAGACCTGTTCGACCGCTTTCTCTATTCCATGCAAAAGTCCGGCCGCATCGTGGAACTGACCGAAGACGAAAAGAAACATTTCATTATCGGCGTCCAGGGCTTGACCCTGGATGAAGCCTATAAAGCTTTCATGAAAGCGTTTCAAGGCCAAAAACGAATCGAGGCTTCCCTGCTGGAATTTATTCACCTGGAGAAAAAACAATTGATTATGAAAGAAAGCGTGTTGGAGTTTTACCCGCAGCGCTTTACCATCGAAGACCTGGGCGGGCTGGATAACCTGAAAGATTGGCTTAGAAAACGGCAGAAAGCGTTTTCCCAGGAGGCCAAAGCTTACGGCCTGGAACGCCCCAGGGGATTCCTGGCCATGGGGATATCCGGCTGCGGGAAAAGTTTGTCGGCCAAAATCACAGCTTCGTTATGGAATCTACCGCTCTTCCGCCTGGATATGAACCTGGTCTATTCCGGCATGGCCGGTTCGCCGGAGTTGGTGTTCTCCCGCGCCCTGAAAACCATGGACTCGGTGGCCCCGGCCATCTTATGGATCGATGAAATCGAAAGCGGCATCAGCGATAAACAAGGCGAAGGCGCCTCTTCCCGCATCCTGGGTTATTTCCTCACCTGGATGCAAGAACACACATCGGAACTGTTCGTTACCGCCACCGCCAACCGCATCGACCTGCTGCCGGCGGAACTCATGCGTCGTGGACGTTTCGACCAGATATTCTTTATCGATCTCCCCACCCGCACCGAACGGGAAGAAATTTTCTCCATCCACCTGTCCAATAAAGGAAATGATACATCGCGCTTCAATGTCCCCCAACTGGCGCAAATCACCAAAGGATGGTCCGGCAGTGAAATCGAACAAGTCATTATCTCTGCCATGTATGAAGCCTTTAACCAAAATCGCAAACTTGCAGAAGACGATCTCTTCGTGATGTTTGGGTCGTCGGTGCCCCTGTCTACGACGATGGAAGAACAAATCAAACGCATCCGCAGTTGGGCCCACGACCGCGCGGTCAGGGCGTCCAAAGAAAGGGAATATTAATATACTACTATTATGAAACGTTGGAAAATAATTTTTTTGATTTGTTTATATACAATCGCCTTTAATTTATTGGGCGACGTGGGTGACGTGGGAGACGTGGGTGACGAGGTCGACACGCCGGGTGTACCCAGCGCGCCGGGCGCACCCGACACGCCCGGTTCTACAAACCTGGGCTCTCAATATGAAGCCTATACCACCATCAACTACTATTTAAACCTCTATGATTTTGATAAAGCCGAAGCCCTGATCGACGAGTACCTGGCCAATAACCCGGAAGACCCTTTTATACTGACTGAAAAAGCGTACTTGCTGAAAGATGTTAAAAATGAACACGCGGAAGCCGCAACAGTGCTGAAAAGAGTTAAAGCCATTTACCCCGACTATTACTATGCCAATTATCTCCTGGCCTCGCTCCTATTTATGTACCGTGATGCGGATAAAATCCCCGGTCTGGAAAAACCGGCCTCACCCCTGGATGAAGCCATTAACCTCCTGGACATATCCATCAAAAACAACAGCCAATTCTTCGACAGCCTGTTTTTAATGGGCGCCATTTTAAGCGACAAAGGGAAACCCAACGAGTCCAATGGATACCTGGAAAAGGCGCTCCGGGTCAAGCAGACGCCGGAACCTTACTATTATATAGCCAATAATTATAGGCAATTGAAAGACATCGAAAATGAAATCCGCACTTATAAAAAAATATTAACTTACAGTCCCTATGAGCCCAGGGCGCTGTCGGAGATATCCAATTACCTTTTAAAACGCGGCGATATGAAAGGCGCGGTCAGTTACCTGGAGCGATTGTTTTTAAAATATCCCGACGATAAAAGCATTTCCACCGAATACCTCCAGGCGCTATTCGGCGCCCGGGAAGTGGAGAAATTCCTCGAAGTGTCCGATACTGTCGATATATCCGGTTCCCCCTTGTTGGTCTTTGCCAGTGCTTTTTTCTTAGGTGATAAGGGACGCTATACAGAGGCGCTCCAATTTCTGAGCGGGTTTAAGTAAAAGGATGACAAAACCAACCTCATATTGGCCAATATCTACAAACAAAAAAACGACTACTTCGAC
>JAUPLE010000359.1 GCA_030837085.1 Acidobacteriota bacterium
CGATGAGTTTTATTAGGGATTTAGTGGAGAGGGGGTAATAGGCAACTTTTGTTTGGAACCGGGACAGGTCAGCCGTTGGTTATTAGAATAAAAAGAGGACAACCGAATAAATTAGATCACCTCAGAGAGCGCTACCTTAATAGCCCTTCTACAGAGATATCCTCGTCGATTAAGGGCCAATGAATACCTAACCCATTCCCAATAAATTCAAATGTCTCTCGTTCTTTTTTACTGGCATTGGCAAGTCTAGGGAACCATTCATAAGGGACGACGATTTGTCTTCCATCCGCAAGAGCGACTGTGAAATCATCCTCAGCAAACAGGATCATCGTTGCTAAGGGTATAAATTCCCGCTGCTTAGCTAAAATATTCATCCCACTTCTCCTTAATTAGATCATGATTTTCTGCAATTAAATTTCTTATTTCTGTGAGTTCTTTGGAGATGAACCCATAATTTTTCCCCAGCGTGATTGGATTTAACCAAAACTTCGCATATTTTTGGGCTTTTGCAATATGGACATGCATGGGTTCACTTCCTTCCCTGGTAAAGAAGAAAAACCGATATCCTTTTATACTAAATACTGTTGGCATAATAGCATTATATACCTTATGGGAAATTTTTTCAATATAAAAATATATTCCCTGGTGAATGGTGAGGGGTGGAGTTGTGGATAAAACAATTTTGGAAAGAGCCAGTTAGACTCATATTATTTTGCTTGTTCCTGCTCTTTTTCATCCTGCAGCATTTCATAGTCCTTTGGTTTGAGTTCTTCAATTTCTTGGCCTTCGGGTGTACAATAAGGGGCAATCCTATTCATCCAGGTTCATCCCAAAAATCGTGGTTCAGACTGATTGTTTTTTCCGCTTTTCTTCTCTTCCGCGCTTCCGCGCTTCCTCACTTCTTGTTTTCATTCATCATTCATCATTCATCATTGCATATAAAGATGGGGTATATGTCCTGTTGACAATTCCTGCCTGGTAAAGTAAAATAAACCCATGAACAGTATCGATTTAAAAGAATTGGCTAAACGAGAAATCGAACGTGTGGAATGGAAAGAAAACGTCGCCGATATCGATAGTGTAATAAAAATCATTGTAGCCTTTTCTAACGATTATTCCAACCTGGGTGGGGGGTACGTCGTCTGCGGCGCCAGGGAAGGAAAAGACGAATACGGCTTCCCAATGGTAACTTATCAAGGGTTAACAGCCGATAGAATAAAAGAAATCTCCGGGAAAGTGTTGAGCGATTGCAGGAATATTGTCGATCCTGGAATCGTTCCCATCGTTGAAGAGCTTCCTGTTCCCGGCGATGAATCCAAACGGGTTTTAGTATTTGTTGTTCCTGCTACCAATTACGCGCATACCTACCGCTCAAACAAAAAAGATACATCGGCCTATTATATTCGCAGCGGCAGCAGCACCATCGAAGCCCGGAACGGTCTATATCGAGAACTATTGCTCAGGAAGCGCCAACTGGAACCATGGGATAAACGAATTAATCATAATGCAGCCATTGAAAACCTGGACCTGCTAACCTTGAGGGAATACTTGCAAGAGATGAAATTGTGGTTTCCCAATAAATCGCTGGAGGATTATATTTCCGATAAAGAAAAACTATCTGATTTTACCCCGCCTTTAGCCGGGAAAAAAGGCCTGGATAACACGCTAAGGCCCAAAAATTTTGCGATATTAATGTTTGGCAAGAAACCCCTGGAATTTATAGACGGCGCCTATGCTGTTTTTTCTGTGTATAAAGGCCGCGATAGGAGTGAAGCTACGGCGGAGAGATATGAGATAACCGGGACAATTGTTCAACAGGCCAAACGGTTGATCGAATTATTAAACGCAGCGTCTTATACGGCTTTCGATAAAACAGACATTATGCCCAACCAGGTAAAATACCCGGATAGGGCGCTTAAGGAGGCTGTTATCAACGCCCTGGTTCACCGGGATTATGAATCGGATCAACCGGTCCGTGTAACGATATTTTCAGACAGGATCGAAATTTTTTCTCCTGGCGGGCTGCCCTTTGGATTGGATAAAGAAAAGTTTAAATCCGGGAAAGCGTCAGCCCATTGGCGGAATCAAACCTTAAGTTATTTATTTAACCGGCTGCAACTGGCCCAGGCTGAAGGCCAGGGTATTCCCACCATTTTAAGAGCAATGAAAGATGAAGGCTGCCCCCCGCCTACGTTTGAATTGGAACCTGAGAGTATTACATGCATTTTACCTGCTCATCCAAGGCACCAAATTCTGCGGGAGATCGGGGATGTCGAAAATAGAATTGTCCTCAAAGACTACCAGGGTGCAAATGAAAAGTTGGCAGAGATATTAGGAAAAGACCCGGCCAATTCCAGGGCGCTGGAGCTTTTTTGTGATGTGAATGTCCTGTTGGAAACACCCCAAAAAGTCTATCGATTTGTTGAAACCAATGCCCTGGATTTCAAGCGGATTAATCCCAATACGCTTATTGTGATTGCTGAAACCCTGTCTTTAATTCCAAAAAATGAAGAAGCCGCCCGATTGGCGGAAACCCTTTTAAAAAAAGCAAAGACCGGCAAAAAAAAATATGTATCTACCCGGGGAAAATAGTGAGTTTCGTGGGTGTTAGGTTTCCCCTTCCATTAACCATTAATCATTAACAATTGACAATTAACAATTGTTCTCACGGATGAACTCACGCGTCGAGACAAACACGGGCAATATTTTCATGATTATTTCAATATTTCAATGGGGGTTTGATCGCATTTTTGGCCGCGCTGGCAGCGATATTCGATTCGCAAACAGCAAGAAATTTTTGGGCCTGGTTCACCGGCTTGTTCAAATAATAATTAACCATTGCCGGGTAACCCCCTATTTTTCCCTGCGGCACGGGTAAGGGATTCTTGCCCGTTCCCTCTCTTTTCCTCTAAAATAACTGTTAGTAGACCTGCACGGCCTTTTCGCGCACCTGAAACAACTTTAAAATCAGATGAAACATTTTATAAATCATCTGAAACAACTTTGAAATCAGATGAAACAACTTTGAAAACACGTAAATCAACTCTTGATTCAGATGAAATAACTTTGAAAACACATGAATCAAACCTTGATTCAGATGAAACAACTCTTGATTCAGATGAAACAACTTTTGTTTCATCTGAAAAATCTCCAAAATCACATGAATAATTTCCAAAATCATCT
The DNA here is from genome assembly GCA_030837085.1 of Acidobacteriota bacterium. Lineage (GTDB taxonomy): Bacteria > Acidobacteriota > Aminicenantia > UBA2199 > UBA2199 > JAKAGC01. Next base: position 3,184 of record JAUPLE010000359.1, read on the forward strand.
GAAAAATCTTTCCGCGCACATGCACGAGGTCTCCGTGTACATGCACGAACCTTCCGTGCACATACACAAGGTCTCCGTGCACATGCACAAACCTTCCGTGCACATGCACAAGGTCTCCGTGTACATGCAAGGGCGTCTCGTGCCACTGGAAAATCCTTGCGCACACAGGCGCGGAAATCGCGTGCCAAAGCGTTCCTTCGCTCTTTAAGGGTAGAAATATGGGCCAGGCCAATTTTCATCTTATAAAATCAATCGATAGTAATTTCAACTTCATTCGCAATCTTTCGGGCAGACACTCTCTAAACTGCTTTGAAAATAGCCACAAAGGCACGAAGGCACGAAGGTACACCAAGAGGTTTATTATTAAAAAAACCTTGGCGCCCCGTTCTTTCTCAGATTGAGTGGGTAAATCCAATTTTGTATAGTCTGATTTGTACCCATTGAATCCTTATGCCGCACCTTCCGGGATAGATATTAATCCTGCCTGCCTACATTTCACAGCTTATTGAGTTTATATCGATCCTTTGAGGGGCGCGATCAACTCTTTTTGCACTTATTCTCCCTTTCGGAGCGCCGACCTCACCCCTTTAAAGGTCCTGTATCAAGCCTTTTTGCTATTGTATCACTCCTTCTTAC
>JAUPLE010000360.1 GCA_030837085.1 Acidobacteriota bacterium
ATTTCCCCTGGCCACTTCAAACCGTTGGTTGATGCCGGTAATGAATTTCTTAATCACTGCTTCCCGCTTCATACCAATGACAGAATCCAATGGGCCGGTCATACCTACATCGCTCTGGTAAGCGGTGCCGCCTTCCAGTATCCTGAGATCGTTGGTCTGCACATGGGTATGGGTTCCCAGCACGGCGCTGACGCGGCCATCGAGAAAGAACCCCAGCGCCTGTTTCTCGGCCGTGGCTTCGGCATGGAAATCGACAAATATGATTTTATAATCATGCTGGGCCAGGAATGCATCGATAACCAGGAATGGGTTATCGACGACGGGGTCCATGAATACACGTCCCTGGAGATTGATGACGAGTGCGTCGCCCTTAAGCTCGCTTTTATAAATAGTATATCCTTTACCCGGGGCTAAGGGAGGAAAATTCAAAGGTCTGAGAATGCGTTCATCTTCCTTTAATAATGTAAGGGCGTCTTTTTTATCCCAGACATGATTGCCGGTGGTAATAATATCGACGCCGGACTGGAACAATTCATAAGCGGTTTTGTGAATAATGCCCAAACCGCCGGCCGAGTTTTCACCGTTGGCAATAATCAAATCCGGGTCGTATTTGATTCTTACCATAGGGAGGACTTTCCCCAACAACCTCCTGCCGTACTTGCCGGTGACATCACCGATAAAAATGATGCGGAACCAATTATTTTGCATATTCGGTGGCCCTTACTTCCCGGATAACGGTTACTTTGATCTGACCGGGGTATTCCATTTCCGCCTGGATTTTCTTGGCAATGTCCTTGGACATTAAAAAGGTTCGACTATCGTCCAACTCATTGGAATCGATAATCACCCGGACTTCTCTCCCGGCCCGCAGGGCATAGGCTTTATTGACACCGCCGAAAGACTTGCTGACTTCTTCCAGTTTTTCCAGTCGTTTGATATAGGTTTCGAAAATTTCGCGCCTGGAACCGGGGCGGGCGGCGGACATGCTGTCGGCGGCCTGCACCAGGACGCCTTCGACGCTGGTAAAATCAACATCCATATGATGCGAAGCAATGGCGGCCTGGACCTTGTCGGATTCGCCGTATTTCTTAACCAGTTCCACGGATAATTCCGTATGGGTGCCTTCGGTCTCCCTGTCGATGGATTTCCCGATATCATGGAGCAAACCGGCCCGCTTGGCAATATTGACATTGGCGCCGATCTCCCGGGCCATGATACCGGCGATCATGGCCACCTCCTTGGAATGCTGCAGCACATTCTGTCCATAAGAGGTACGGTATTTCAATTTCCCTAGATAATAATACAATTCCGGGTTGACGTCCCTGACGCCCAATTCCACCACGGCATTCTCCCCGACTCCCTTTAAAAAATTATGGAAATCGGCTTTGATCTTCTCAACGATCTCCTCGATGCGGGCAGGATGGATGCGGCCGTCATTGATCAACGTCTCCAGGGCTTGTTTGGCGATTTCCCGGCGAATGGGATCAAAGGAGGAGACAATAATGGCTTCAGGAGTATCATCCACGATAAAATCAACCTCGGTGGCGGTTTCCAGGGCGCGGATATTCCGGCCTTCCCTGCCGATGATGCGGCCTTTCATTTCATCGTTGGGCAGGTCGATCACCGTGACTGAAGAGGAAATAATATGCTCGCTGGCGATCCGCTGGATGGCGTTGGAAACGACCTCTTTGGCCATGACCGTGCTTTTTTCGTTCAACTCATCTTCAATGGTTTTCAAGCGCTGCGCGGCTTCCATGCGCGCCTCGCTTTCACATTGCTTAATAATGACTTCCCTGGCTTCCTCCATGGTCATGCCGGCGATCTTCAGCAACCTGGCCTTCTCTTCTTCATAAATAGCGTTAACCTTGGTTTTCAGCGCATTCAATTCCTCTTCCTGGTAATGCAAGTCCTTCTCTTTTTTCTTCAACTCCTTTTCTTTATTATCCATGTTGGTGTAACGCCGGTCCAGGTTTTCCTCCCGTTGGATAAGCCGACGTTCCATCTCATTCAAACGGTTGGTCTTGTGGTTCTGTTTCTTGTTGTATTCGTTTTTCCATTCGGCAAATTCATCTTTCAATTCGTTGGAGATTTTTTTCTTGTGGTTTTCACAATCCTCTGCATACCTGGCTTCAATATCTTTCTTTCCTTTCTCTAATTCCCGGTATTCCCCGGCAAAGATTTTTTTCTTTAATAGGAAAGGTATGACCGCTCCAGCACCAAGGCCTACGATTAAGAGCAATATATATAAAACAATATTCATTTTTTTCCTCCTTCCATTTACAACTTACAACGTGGTTCCAAATACTTCTCAGGATGAAAAACGGATGGGTAATCGGTCTCCTTCCTCGCTGTCGATATCCAGGGGTGAAAGCATCTGGTCGATTCGGTCTAACGCGGTTCTAAATTTTTCATACTCTCTTTTTAAGGAAAAAAATTCTTCGGCTATATTAATGGATGCCAATAACCCTAATTTAAATGAATCCAGGTCCTGGATTTCGCTTCTGATATTTTTTAATTTGATCTCGACATAATCAACGATTTCCAGGAAATCGTCGGCGCCGATGCTGCCGGGTATATTGAAATTGAAATTTTGACCCAGTATCCGTACTTCAATTTCCCTCGTCATCATTCTTGTTCAAGCGAATCG
>JAUPLE010000361.1 GCA_030837085.1 Acidobacteriota bacterium
GGAGATGAAAAACCGAAAACTCGATGTGTTTTCAATCAGCCTGGACACCAACAATCAAGCAGTGACCGTTAATGCCTTAACCAACGAAGCAAAAGAGATATTAAATATTAAAATCCCTCGTAAAAAGGATAGCAAGTGTTCATTTGTAATAATCGAGCCCACCGGTACATGGTGCATCTACAATGAACTAGAATAAAAGGAGTTGGCGATGAGAAAAAAATTATCTGTATTCGTATTAATCCTGTTTCTGGGAAGCTGGGTATTATTATTTTTTCCAGGCTGCGCCGGCGCCGGTTCAATCCCTGAAGATCCGGAAATAAAATATGATATCCAGGGAACATGGACGATTAGCCGGGTTTTTGGGGAAGGCTCCTCCTCTTCACTGGAGATAGTTGGCACATTTACAGGAGATAAAAAAAACGGGACCATGGTTCCCGAATCCGGGATTTCCGGCATATATCATGTCGGTGGAGAGGACGGCATCCAGGTAGAATTTCACTTCTCATATTATGAAAACGGCAATCGAGTCTTTGAAAATTTCCAGGGCAAATTTATAAATGAGGACTACATGAAGGGGTCGGGTACAATGGTAGAATATATTAATGACATTCCTAACCAGCGGGTTCTTGCCTGGGGAGCGACACGAAATTAATTTGCTTGAAGAAGCAAATTAAACCTGCGGCATAGGAAACTGTGTGTGCTTATGGAGATTTGAATATGAGGATCAAAAAAATCATTGTTTAAGTTTCCTGTGGGAAAGAAGTGTTGTAAAAGAATAAATGCGATATCCGGATATCGAAATCGCGTGTACAAACAATTCCAAATGTCCAAAAAATAAATGATCAATTGTCAGTGTCTGTCCGTGTTGCCTTTCTGTCCGTGGCTCAGCTTTTAATTCGTGGGCACTTGCCGGCTTTCCTGTCCTGTTTTTGTGACATATATTGAAAAATGTACCAATCAAGGCACATAAGGTTCTTCATTTCGCTGGCAACAGACTTGCTGTATATGTGCCCAGGTTAAAAAAACAGGTTAAGGACGAAATAAAATGAGAAAGAATCATTATCATCAATATTGGAGAGATTGAATATGGCAATAAAAAAATATATTTACTACAGCGTGCTTCCCTTTTTAGTCCTTACACTGGGCCATGCCGATGAAACGAAATTACCACCTCACCAATTACAAACAATCCTTGACAATACGGCAGCCTATTGTGAGAAACTAAAAGCAGCGGCCTTTCATTATACCTGTACTGAAAAAATCGTGGAAACCATTGAAACGTCGGTTCAAAGCAAAACAATGAACCGCGATTTGAACAGGTTTTTAAGAAGGAGTCGGGAAAGCCTATATCGCGGAGAAGTCGATAATAACCGCAGTGCAAAAAATGAATTCGTCAGCCAATACCAGGCCATTCAACAGGATAACCGGGCCCGGGAACAACGATTACTCCTGGAACATAACGGCAAAAAGATTATGAAAGAAAACGCCAGTCTCAATACAATCATCAATTCGCCAAATGCCTTTCTCGCCCCTTTATTCCTCTTTGATAAACAAAACCGGGATAAATTCGAATACGAAATTCTTAAAAAAGAAAAAACCATGGACCGCGATGCTTACGTCATCCAGTTGAAATTAAAGAACCGGGAAGAGGCGGGTGCGATCTTTGCCCATGCCTGGATCGATGCCGTGGATTTTTCAGTCCTGAAATTCGAGGCCTTCCCCGATTCTTTCCAGGGATATGAAGCCCTGGTAAATAGCGCCAATCGAAATTTCAGTAAGGTAAAAATCAAGGATATTCATTATTTCGGCTTCCGGAGAGACGGCCTTCGGTTCCCTTCCAGCACAAAAATTACCATACTTTTTACGGAAAACAAACAGGCTGCCGTAAAAGACCCTGTGTTAAAACAACAAACACAACCATTTACAAAAATAACGTCTTCATTCTCCTATAAAAAATACAAATTCTTTGATGTCACCGTTGAAGCGCCGACTTTTACCGACCTTCCTAAGATACCGGTTAAAAAAGAACAGGTGGAGACCCTGGTCCCAGAAAATGAAAGCAGCGAAACCGTCATTCCCACGCCCGTTCAAGATGTTCCGGCCGCTGCGCTGCCCGTTCCGGGACAAGAGCCTTTAAAATATGACGTTTCCGTCGATGCCATGGTGGTTCCCCTTTTTGTGGTAGATTCCGCCGGGAACCCGGTCTTCGATTTAAAACAAGAAGAACTCCAGGTGTTTGCCAATGACAGGCCAATGGAAAGCATCTATTTCAACCGCTTCGAATTTGCATACGACACGGAGACCACCGCCCCTCAAAACATCGCCGAAGACAAGAAAGGCCCTGCATTTAAATTGCCGGATAGAATCATTTTTATTATTATCGACAGCGTTTTCAATAGTTCTTCCGGGTTACGACGTTCCAAGAAAATAGCCCGGGACCTTATTCGCGAGGGAACCCAGGGCGACCGCTATATTCTCCTCGAGAACACCCCGGCAGGGGGCCTCACATATATGGTAGGTCCTTCCCCGGATAAGGAAAAATTAGTGCAAGAAATCGATAAAATAGCGCCCAACGACACAATATGGAAAAAATTAAAAGAAATCAAAGAAAACAACCTGATAAACATCGAGCAGTGGGGAAACATTAAAAATATCCAGTCCCCCGATAGAAGGGATTTGGGAGGATTAGGTCCTGATTACCAGCATATGGTAAAGCGGTTTAGCCATATCCTTACCCAGTTCCAGTATGCCCTTAAAACCATTACTCAGCCAAAAATTGTTTTCCTAATTTCGGAAGGAATTTCAAGTATGGCCTTTAATGAGCA
>JAUPLE010000362.1 GCA_030837085.1 Acidobacteriota bacterium
GTTTTCTTCTTCTTATATTTATTCAAAAGGATACCGGCCACGATCATCGCCGCACCCAACACCGACGATAAATGAATCCGCTCCCCGACAAACAGATGAATGAAGATGAAGGATATAAAAGGCACTATATAGATAAGTATGGCGATATTCACCGCCGCGTCCGCCAGTTTCAATGCCCTGACCCACAGGGCAAACGCCAACCCCATCTCGAATAGCCCGATATAAAACGCCCCCAGGATTCCTTCCATGACAAGCGCCGGCGCTTTTAGAGGATAAATGAAAACGAAACTTAACAGGATAAATCCAAAACCGAAAACAAAATTCAAAAACAAGCGCAGCACGCCATCCAGCTTATCCTTTACATTCAATACCCAGTAAAAAGACCAGATCAACGAGCTGCCTACCGCTAACAAAACCCCCAGCGGGCTGTCGATATGAAACCCGGAAAGATTCCCTTGCGTCGAAATCACCACCACCCCGGCAAAACAAACCAGCAGCGCCAGCATATCGATACCCCTTACTTTTTGTTTTAAAATAGGGATGGAAATCAGCACCAGTACGATGCCCCAGATCATGTTCAGGGGTTGGGCCATTTGCGCCGGTAACAGGGTATAGGCTTTAAATATCACCAGGTAATACAAAAAAGGATTCAAAAATCCCAGCAGTGCGGAAAACAAATAATCTTTACCGGTAAGAGTTTTGAGCAGCGCAATCCGTCCCTGCGCCGCCAGGATAACGAAAAGAGCAGCGGTTGAAAAGAAGGTGGAATATAACAGGAGTTCGATAACGGTCAAATAGCGGAGCGACAGCTTAAACGCTGATGCCACCGTGGACCAAAATAAGACAACGGTGAGGGCCAACAAGTATGCTTTGGTTTTATTCGTCATGAAGTGATAACCATACCTGAACCGCGAGTAAATGTCAACAAATCAGCGAAATATAAACTCGAAGCGAACAAGAAATTGGTGGACGGGCCGCTGCCGAAGTAACGGTTACCGGTTTTTCAATTGAGATAAAAGCTCTTGAATCAATTTTTCTTTTTCTTCAATGGCTTTGTCTTTTTGTTCCAGTTCCTTATCTTTTTGCTGCAATTGTCGCTTTATGTCTCCAAAGGCATTTTCCAATTCTAAATCAGCCAGTTCTTCCATCTCTAATTGTTCTAAAAGTTTATTATCCCCGGCGGCTTTCTCCAATTGTCTCAATATTAACCGCATCAGTTCGTCTTGCGGTTCATAATCATACCTCTTCACTCGCCGTCTCATATTTTCGATAAAATTCTCCTGCTTAAACACCGATAACACATACTCCAATTCATTGCGCATCTTTAAATCCAGGCGTTTAACCTGGATCACATAGGAATCATGGGTCAAACGCTCGATAAAATCGTTTTTCTCCGTGATTTCTTCCCCCCCCAATAGATCGATATACTTCCGGTTTACTTTGATCACCGCAGGTAATTTCCCATCAAGATTAAACCCTAAGAAATAAATGGTGATTATCGGTAGGGCTTCCTGGGCCGCGGTTCCGTCCGGCAGGAGTACTTCATCCGGTTGGAGATATTTCTTGCCCAGGTAACGCCGGAACCGCAAGATATCATAAGCTAAATTGGATTTTTGCAGTTCGATTAATACGTTTTTACTGCCGCCTTGTTTCAAGCGTATTTTAGCGATGAAATCCAGGTGGAAAATCATTAGCGCCGGTTCGGTGGATTGATAGGTATGTTCCTGGGCCGCGAGGTCCAGGGTAAGGATTTCTTCATCGATGATAGTAGAAATAATGCCTTTGGCGACTTTGAGATTTTCCATCAGGTACTTAAAGACGGTATCGTAAATGGGGTTTGCGATTAACATGGGCGTCGGCCTCCTGGTTTTGGGAAATAATATCCTTTATGCTTTTTCATTTTATGTTTCACGCATCTAATATAATATAAATAGGGGTGTATTGTCAATCCCCTTATCCTTTTTCGAATTTCGGATTTTGAATTTATTAACGGTAGGGCCGGGGGCCCTGGTCAATAAAAATAAACGGGCGAACACGCAGGTTCGCCCCTACGGCACCTGCTCCCTCGCTTCCTTCTTCTCTTCTATCTTTTTCCGCTCTTCCGCTCTTCCTCGCTTCCTCGCTTCCTGTTTTTCTTCATCATTCATCATTCGATTTTTTCTTAATCGCTTCCTCAAATTCCTTCTCTCCCCAATCCTTTCTTAAATCGATTAGGTTATTCGCTGCAATTTGTGCTTGCGGTGACTCGAGTTCGGTTAGTATTGAAAAGGCGATCAGGTAATTTTCAAAGGCTTCGGGATATTTCTTTTGTTGGTGATAAATACTGCCGATTTGTCCTAACGACAATGCCACCCCGGCCCGGTCGCCCAATTCTTCCTCTATCTTCAACGACTGCTCATACTTCTCCAGCGCCGCCGAATATTCGCCTTTCCTTTGATAAATCATGCCCACCTGGTGCAGGATCGCGGAAGCACTCTTCCGGTCGCCTATTTGCTCTTAAATATGGCGATTTTTCTTCTGGCACCTATTTGTTCCTCCGGTGCAATTTTTCCGGACCTGGGAGCAGTTCCGAACAGAAGTAAAAGCTTCTCATTGTCAGCAAAGCTTTTAAAGGGGGGAAAATCCTGAAAGAATTTAAATTCCTAGAATTCCACGTCCTGCCCATTAGCAGTAAATGCACCTGAAATGAATCCACACCTACTTTACGAGTTTGCAGTTTTGCTTGGATTTTCTTTTTTCACAATGTCATACGGCTTTGGTTGCGTTGAGGGCATCGGTACTTCCGTGGTGGCCGATTCTCTGGGCGTCTTATCTGAAGGTTTACTTTGACTATTATTCTCACTCATATATATCTCCACTTATTTTATTAATTTCCTAGATGACAGTTTGTCTGATTCCAAACGTGATTAATAAATAATAAGAACAGTACGGAAAAAGCTAAAATGACTAGAATGTGTCCCCAATGAAGTTTCGCTGATTTGGCATTATTAATCTTCCTGTTTGCCTTCACCGCATCGCTATTCTTCTCAGCTAAAGTTCGGTAAATGGCCGGAAGTTCGTTGTTATCGAAGAATTCAATATCCACTGGTCTGGTCTGATAGTTTTGTTGCTTCTGGATTGTAACGAAAAAGTAACTTGCGGTCACAATGGATGTTAGAAGGATTATAAGCAATGTTGTGACATAAAACTTATAATATGAGTTTAGGGGGAAAAGTGTGCTTATCAATTTCTCAGAGAAATACGCAAAACCTCCAAAAAGAGCAGTTATAACTGGCCAATATCTCGAGGCCTTGTTCTCGATATTCATGTGCCTTAAATCTTCTTCCCTTAAAACGTCTACTGAAAGTGCATAAAGCTCCTTGTACTTAGTTATTTGTTCGTCATTTTGACTCACCGAGACCTCCATTGGAGTTCTTTCATTCTATTGCCAGCCAACTTATTATACGAATTTCGTATTTTTTTTATCATCACATTCTTTGTAACATAAAATTAAGAATTTTGCAAGATTCAATTCAACTATTAAACTATTGTGATACCTTTGCTCATGCGCCCGACACCCGACATTTTGGTGCCAAGCCGATTTTTCATTTTCAGCGGGTAGGACAGCACCGGTAAATCCCTTTTGATATCGATATCCAGGGGCAAGCGGGTCAACCCGGTGCAGGCCCCGGCGGCGATAAATTCCCGGCCGTCGTGCAGCGTTTCCCAGGGCAGCAGTTCCAGCCTCTCCGCTTCGCGGCTAATGCGGATACACAACGTGACAAAATCCCCCGTCTCCTTAAACTTCCCCCACAGGTCCCCGATTTCCTTGGTAAAAAGCCTATCATACAGGTTCATGCCAAAACGTTTCAGTTTCTCGAAACGAATTCCCGGTTCCACATTCCCCGAATCCAGGTTGGACACGTCGTACTCGGTTAAAAACGACAGGTCATAGTCGAAAGAGGTATTGCCCAGGGGCTGCGAGCTGCCGCGCTGGAAAACTTCCAGGGTAAACGCATTCAGCGTCCCTTCTTTTGCCTTAATATGAAACTCCAATGTGCTTGCGCCGGTCATGGAAAAGCCTCCTTTCCCGTTTAATTATTTAAGCTAAACCATACCACAATGGGAAAATAAAATCAATGAGGAATTTTTTAGCAGGCGTCCGGTAAGAAATCCCCGGTAGGGGTTTGATTTATCAAACCCTTTTTTGGTGTCCCCTACTTCCCCCCCCCTTTGCGTCCTTTCCGGAGGTCGGGAAGCGATATAAAGCACCCTTTGCATCGTTTCCGGAGGTCGGGAAAGGATATAAAGTACCCTTTACGTCGTTTCCGGAGGTCGGGAAAGGATATAAAGCACCCTTTACGTCGTTTCCGGAGGTCGGGAAAGGATATAAAGCACCCTTTA
>JAUPLE010000363.1 GCA_030837085.1 Acidobacteriota bacterium
GAGAGACAGCCCGAAAAGCCGGTAATCCATAAATCCCCTCCAGGAGCATATCTTTTATCCGTTCCACCGCCAATTCGATGCTTTCTCCTGCTTCCGGGTCCGGATCGCCATGGGTAAGCGCCAACAAATCGACAAATGAAATTTCCGGCTTGGGAATCCTTGAATAAAGCAACCAGGTTAATCCAGGGGCTTCGAGATCGCCGTCCACCAGGAGGACGCGTGACTTTTTGTCCTTGTCCTGGGTTAGCGCCTGGGCAAAGGCCAGTGCATGGAGCGTGCGTCCCACCCCGCCTTTAAATGAATGGAAAGCCACCACCGGTGGATATTCCGGCGGGAGCGTGGAAGGGGTTTCACGCTCATACGGTTTTAAAACCACCGAAGGTCTTGCCAGGCTGGGCATTGTCCGGGGTTTCTTCGGTTCTTCATCCGTTTCTTCCATCATCACCCGCATGAGTCTCTCTTTATCACCGGCGCTTTCCAGGATTATGCATAATTTTTCCATATCGAACCTGGGCGCGAATTGTTCTGCCAGCCATTCTTTGGCTGATTTTCCTGTTTTTTCCCTAATACCAAGCGATAATCCATCCCAATATGCCCTGGCCCAGACCAACCACTCCGGCCAATCGTTTTCTTTTTGTTTTCGCAGTAATATGTCTTCGACATCGATCCAGGTATATAAACGTACATCGGATGGAATCATCTTAGATATGCTCCTTTATTAAATTTCTAACGGTTTCTAACCAGCGGACAAGCTCTTGTTGATCGGGATCATCTATCTCGATGCCATAGCGCCAGGCTTGATGTACCTGACTGACATCATAATGCTTATTATCCCTCGCCAGTTTAAAGCCCGGGCATTTTCCGCTTACACTTGCAGGTAAATAAAGCTTTTGAACCCACTCCGATAAATTATGACTTTTAGTGAGCTTTTCATCGACTATTTTCTCGGTAGTAGGAATATTGTTCCATCTCAGGTAAATGGATTTTAGTCCCGATTCGACGGCATAGAACAACAGTAGATTATAAGATATCGAATCCTTATCGACGCTTGCGCTTGAATGAACAAGAAAAGCTCTTTTTAATTCACTAAATCCAGCATGAATCATTTTGTATCCTATTTATTCCTGGCTATTCAATGATTTCTATCCAATAATATAGAATTTCCGGAAAGAAGTCAACCCCCGAAGAAAATTTTTAAAACCGGCAAAAAGGCCTTGACAAAAAAATCTAAAAATACTATATTGTCAGAAATAAATTCATCAAATAAATAGGAGGATACAATGATAAAGAATAAAATGCAGGATGCATTCAACAAACAAATCGGTGAAGAGATATATTCATCATACCTTTACCTGTCCATGGCCGCTTATTTTGAAACCATCAATCTCAAGGGATTTTCCCATTGGATGCGCTGCCAGGCGCAGGAAGAGATGTTCCATGCCATGAGGTTTTTCAATCATATTCTTGAAAGAGGCGGCGAAGTGTCGCTGCCCCGTATCGAGGAACCCAAACATAAATGGGAATCGCCGTTAAATATCTTTCAAGATGGGCTGGTCCACGAAGAACATATCACCGACTGTATCAATAAACTGATGGACCTGGCCGTAGAAGAGAAAGACTATGCGGCCCAGAACTTATTGAAGTGGTTTGTAACCGAGCAAGTGGAAGAAGAAGACAATTTCATGGAAATGGTTGCCAAATTAAAGATGATCGGCGGCAACCAACCGTCCCTACTGCTGCAGGACAAAGAAATGACGACGCGCATGCCGGGACTTAATCCCTGGCTGGATACAATTCCCGCGGCACCCGTAGGCGCGTAGGCGCATAGGCGCATAAATAACCAGGAGATAATGAAATGAGCGAGGTATCGAGCGAGATCAAAAAATTAACCTTTATGAATGTCGATGAAGTGCTGGACTTTGCCGTTAAAAGTGAAGAAAGCGCCAACCGGTTTTACTCCGAATGGGCCAAAAAGCTGTCCGGGAAACCGATTCAACAAATCTTTGAAGAACTGGCTGCCGAAGAATTGAAACATAAAGAGTTTCTATTGGGCGTGAAACAAGGAAAAACCTTAACCCCTTCAAAACAAGAAATTACAGATCTTAAAATTTCCGATTACATAGTTGACGTCAAAACGTCGCTGGACATGGATTACCAGGAAGCCCTGGTTATAGCCATGCACCGGGAAAAATTAGCGTTTCGACTCTACAGTAACCTGTCGGATATGAGCACCGAAGAGAATATGAAAGCCACTTTCAGGATGCTGGCCCAGGAAGAAGCCAAGCATAAATTGCGTCTTGAAATGATCTACGACGACGATATCTTGAAAGAAAATTAATCAGCAGGTATAAGTTCCCTGGAGGCTTTTCCCGGGCAGTAAGGATCGAAACGGATCAATGATAATTCCGGGCCGTCATGCGCCGCGTTAAAGGATTCCGTGCGATCCAAGCGATCTTGCCATGAGCCCGTGAGGCGAGTGGATTCATGGACATGACCGTGGAGTGTTATCAAGGGCTGCCGTTCTTGGATGAACCGCTGTATGGCAATACTGCCGACATGCACGTCCAGGGGAACATGATCGATCATTTTCCCGTCCAGGGCCGCGCGGTCCAAGCGGGAATTATACGGCGGCGCGTGAAAGAGAAATATCGCTTTTTCAAGGTTTTTTCCCGTCGTTAAGGTTTCCAGGTCTTCGGCGATGGTAGCCCATGTTAATTGGTTTTCAGGGACCGGTATAGAAAGGACTCCTTCGTCGGGGGCTGTGCAGCCCGGGTCTACGTAGCGGGAGACGTCGAAGCGTTCCCAGTCCTTTAAGCGGAACGGGGAGGGCGGGATGTAGGAATACCCGTAAACAGTGAAATCTCCCCAGGGGATACAGCGGTTATGGCAGTATTCCCACACGCCTTGGGAGGCGACGTCCAGGATGGAGGCTTCTTCCATGCGGCCGTCGTCGTTGCCCAGGATGACGAATATCTTTGGATATTTTTCTCCCAGGCTCTCCTTTATTTTCTTCAGTTCCCTGGATAGGAAACCATTTATAAAATCGATATGAGAGACATCCAGGGAGGGGGTGGATAGTTTTTTGAGGGGAGAAGGCAGTAGGTCGCCGCCGATAAACAGTGCGTCCGGGAGTTCTGCCACTATTTTCTTAAAGAGCGCCCGATACCTATCTATGCTGCCGTGCAGGTCAGAAACGAAAAAACAGTTTAGATTCAACATAATGCTTAATAATATCATTAATTAAAAGTTTTTGGAAGTCCAGGCCCCGCGGCGCGGGGAGCCTATTAACAATGCCCATGGTGTGGCAGAATACCAGGAAGCAGATTCCCTCTATATATCCGCATATAGGTCCCCCCTGCCAGGGGGTAAAAAAGCCCCCTGGTCGCCGAAGGCATCAGTTTTCAAAAAAAATAAAATTCCCTAACCCCTGGACAAAAAGTTAGAAATCATATAAATTATAAGGCAGGAGTAACGCCCATGACAGAAAAGAAACCAGTAGGTACGAATGAGAACCCGTTGAAACCCGGGGAATTCACCCGCTTTATCAGTGCTGCCGCCGGATTATTCTGGCGGATGAGAGTTAATGAGAAAAAGATCGAGTTTCTAAATCACACGACAATTAATGGTCTGGCTGGGAACAACGATGTGGAGAAACTGCTTCAAAACCTGGTTTGGGCGCAGGAGGTTGTAGCGGAAGAGGATTTTTTCCGGTTCAAATTATTTATCGTCGCCATGCGTGAAGGCAAAGAGGCTTCTGTAATTTTCAGGATACGTAATAAGCAGGAGAAAAAGCCCAGTTGTTGGTGGTTAAGGATCGTAGGCGCCCCGGGCAGCGTAGACCCGTCCATCTATTACGGTCTTATCCGGGATATTACCCTGGACGTAGATTTTGTAAGTCTCTTACTGGAGAAAGATATTGAACGCCAGACCATGATCGAATCTGAAAACCTCCCGGTTATGTTGATAGACATGGATTCCGGGGCGGTGATTTCCCGCAATACGTATGCGTATGAACTGTTCGGTTACACGTACCGGGAATTCATCAGCATCAAATTCCAGGCGCTCTATCCCGAAGAGCAGAAATTTTATATCGCCGGTATTTTTGAAACCTGTTTGCGCAGCGGTGATTGGGAGGGCAATCTTTCACTGGTCAAAAAGGGCAATATTCCCATCCAGGCGTCGGTGAAAATAAGACGGTTATCCCTCAGGGGCCGGAACTTACTGAAAATTTCTATTCACCAACACAATGGGGCGGAGAAAAAAGTCCCGGTTTCGCATCCGCTGCCCCCTGACCGGGAACAATTCAAGCAATCCTTGCTGGCCGCCATGAAAGAGAAATATGGCACGGAAGAGATATTGGATACCCTGTTGGCCCACCAATACGGCAGCCCTCCCTTATTCGAAGCCGTGATGTACGCGGATGTTTATGTAAAAAAGCGCAAGGTAATCGTTTATGCCCGTGGAAAAGGAGGGGAGGTCTTTACTACGTTAAAATCCGGCACTGTTTTTGACTTTGAAGGTACGGTTTCACAGGCCATCTGGGAAAACCACCTGGATTTTCTCATCTTAGGAGATACGTTGGAAAGCACCAAACCCATTGACTGGGCGCTTTTCATCCCGCACGGCGTCCGCTCTTATTTTGTGAAACCTTTCTCCCATGGAGATCAGTTAAGAACCTTACTGCTTTTTTGTTCCACGCAACCGAACCGTTTTTCCGAGGAAGATATGGATATATATGAACTCTATTATCCAGCTTTTTTAAAGGGACTGAAAAACTGGCGGAAAAAGAAATAATATTCCCGGTGCTTCTATAGCAAATCAATTCCTTAGCGAATCAATTCCCGGCTGGCTTTTTCCAGGCAGTAAGGATCGAACCGCACCAGCGATAATTCCGGTCCGTCATGAGAGGCATTAAATGAGATAGTTTGCCGGAATGTATCTTTCCAGGAGCCGGTAATGCGGGTGGATTCATGGATATGGCCGTGGAGGGTCAGTAGGGGCTGTCGTTTCTCGATAAATCGTTGAATGGCCGAGCTGCCTACATGAACATCGACCTGGAGGTCATTAATCCGCCTGCCGTCCAGGCCGGCGCGGTCCAGTTTGCTCCGGTGGGGCGGCGAATGGAAAAGGAAAATCGATTTTTCCAGGGTTTCATCGCCGGTTAGTTTTTTCAAGTCGTTTTCAATGGTGGCGCCGCGCAATTCATTCTCATTCACCCGGACGGTAAAGACAGCCAGTTCATGATCCGGGGCCATGCACCCCGGCCTGACATAATCGGTCACGTCAAAGCGTTCCCAGTCTTTTAAACGGAACGGCGTCGGCGGTACATAGGCGTATCCGTACACCGTGAAATCACCCCACTGGATACGCCGGAGGTGGCAGTATTCCCACACTCCTTTTTTCTGTGCTTCCAGCATGGCTATTTCCGCCATTTTGCCGTCGTCGTTGCCCAGGATGACGAACACGCGGGGATAGGATTCTCCCAGGGTTTCTTTGACGTGCTTCAATTCTTTAACCAGGAAATCCATGATAAAATCTTTATGAAACGTACCCACGCCTCTTTCCGAGCGGAAGGGAGAAGGCAGCAAATCGCCGCCGATAAAGAGTGCGTCCGGTCGGTCTTTAATCATGCGATCGAAGAGTCTTTCGTATCGTTCGTTCCTGCCGTGTAGATCAGAAACAAAAAAGCAATTTAGATGTTTTCCAGTAGAAATGATCGTACTCCTTTCAGTAAATGAATTAGGTAATAATATACCATTGCTAATCATAAAAATCAAACCCCCCCCGCGGCGCGGGGGGCCTATTTGTAGAACTGGGCCATACGATTCCGTATTGAACACTATCTGGCTCGGAACCGGCAGAATAAAAATCGACTTGGGGACACTCAAATATTCTTCCCTACGGCCTCATCGAAGAAAAAATAAAAATTGTAGAAAGAGAATAGTTGCTTCGCCGCGAAGAATGCGAAAAAAAAGTTGACAGATGCTTTTTTCTATGATAGAAATAAGGTGTTGATCGAGAAAGTAGAAACCCAAAACGGAGGTATTGCCTATTGACAACAAAAGAACTTATCGCCGAGGCCATTTCGCTCCCAGTGGAAGAACGGTCCATCGTCGCGGATTCGATTCTCCGCAGCTTGAATGCACCCGAATCTGATATTGACCGGAAGTGGGTGGCAGTGGCTCAGCGGAGGCTGGCGGAACTTCGATCCGGCCAGGTAAAAGCTATCCCTGGTGAGCAAGTTTTTTCCAGGATATGGAAACGATTCGTGACATGAATTTCTCCTTTCACCCAGAGGCAGAATGGGTGTTTTTTCATCTCTACACCCTTTCTTATTTAATGCCGACATTTCCGCACTGGAAAAAGAGATCGATTGCCTGGTCTACCAACTCTACGGCCTCACCGAAGAAAAACAGACGTCCCTCGTCCACAGATTACACCGATTCACACTGATTGCCTTTTCATCGATTCCTGTTTTCTCTTCATCATTCATCATTCAGCATTCAGCATTCATCATTCATCATTCATCATTCAGCATTCAGCATTCAGCATTCTATCTTTTTATTCGCTTTTCCGCGATGTCTGGATAGAATCAATCGCGACTGCATGCAACTCCCACACTTCCGCGTCCTCGTTCTCAATGAGTTGATACAACGTATTATGTATAATAGTATACGGAAAGGGCATCAACGAATTGCGATAAACTACCGGGAGAAACAGACGTTTTAAAAATTTCCCTTCCAGGTCATAAATAAAAAATTCATAGCAGTCGGTTTCTTTCACATATGTCTGGATATAAATCTTTTTATCTGCCGCCAGGAAGAACTGAATGGCCGGGAAATACCTGGAAAACTGGATCATGTTCTTTATCGATTCATAATACTGTCTAAAATTAGGAGATTCTTTATAAAAATCGTACACGCCTGTCTTATATTCGTCTGTGACCTCTATTCTTTTACATTCCCTGGAAATGGAAGATACTTTGTTTCCACCGGAGTTATAGACATCTATGACAAAGTCCTCTCCTCCCAGCGCAATTATTTTCTCATCCGCTGCATAGAAAATGGGTGATACCATAGGGAATTGCATTTTTCC
>JAUPLE010000364.1 GCA_030837085.1 Acidobacteriota bacterium
CAATTAGATCAAGCTGTTGATTTTTTCCTCTGAATCTGTTATCGTTAATATTCCTAAATATAATGGAGGTAATTAATGAGTATAAAACAAATATTTCACGACGGAATGCAAGAATACAAAAGAAAATCCGCCTTGGGCAAAGAGAAAAAAAATCTCTCCCAAAAGGAAAAAGGGCTCGCGGATCAATTGACCGCATTGGGTAAAAAAGCCTGGGACGCTAACCTGGACCTCGGCAGTTACGGCAATGCAAAAGAATTAATCGCCAATACAAAGGGACAAATGGAAAGCGTCAACACCCACCTGGCCGACCTGGAAAAACAAAAACAAGACCTGGAAAATAAGAAAAAAGCAGAGAACGAAACCTTTAACGCCCAACGCAAAGAAGTGGAAGATAAGAAGAAAGATATTGATACTCGTTTAAATAATGAGAGAAAACAATTGAAAGACGCCCAAAGAGAAGGGGAAAACGCCGGCAACCGGTTGAAACAAATCGCCAGGGAAGAAGAACAATTAAATGCCCGCGCCGCCGCCCCTACCACCACACCGGAACAAAAAACCGAAATCCAGGGAAAACTGGATGCCTTTGTAAAGGAAAAAGAAGACCAGAACAAAAAGCAATCTTCGGCCGCTGAAACCGCAAAAGCCGCGGAACAAAGAGTAAAGCCCCTGGAAGAAGAATCCGCAGCCCTTCAAAAAGAAATCGACCGCATCAAAGATGAACAGAAAAAAACCATCGGCCAATTGGATGATTCACTTTCCAAAATTGGTAAGGAAATCTCCGCCGTCAAAAATAAACAGACAGAACTTACTAAAGAACAGGACAAAAATTTCCAACAGTTAGGAGAAAAACTCGCAGGCGCCCAGGTTCCCGATGGGGCCGTGGCATCGGAATTGGCCGCGGTAAATGCCACTAAAAAGGAAATGGAAACCGTTCAATCAGGCATTCAATCACTGGAGGGCCAGGCCACCGATGCATCCAAAAGCGCATTCTCCAAAATGGTCGGCCTGATTATCCTATTGGTAGTGGTGATAATCGCCATTATCGTTGCCCTGGTTATGCTGCTAAGCCCCAAAAAACCGCAATCCCCATGGGATGTAATTAAAAGTCAAGGTGATAGTTCCGGCCAGGTTTCGGTTAATACCCCCACTAATCCGGAAGACGCGTTGAAAAAATTCCAGGAAGCCACTGGATTGATGAAAAAACAATCCGAACAGCTCCAGGGAAAAGAAATCACAGCCGCGGATAAATCCACGCTGGCTTCCGCTTTGCCGACAATAAGCGGCTGGGAAATGGGACAACCCTCCTACAACAATGCAAAATTCGGCGAGATGGAGTATTCTGTTCTTGAAACTACCTATTCCACTTCAACCGGTGAAAATATCCATGTTACTATTACCGATACCGCCAGTGCATCCGCTATGTTGGGTATCTTTAAGATGGCCTTCCTTACGAATTTATCCAGGGAAGATGAGAACGGCTATGAGAAAATATCCACTTATAACGATATGCGGGTCATTGAAAAATATTCCAAGAATCCACCCTCCGCGTCTTTCGGATGTATCGTTAAAGACCGGTACATCGTCGATTTAAAATGCAATGAGACAGGCGGTATCGATCTCTTGAAAGGATTCATTGCCGGGTTTGACTTTTCCAAACTGCAATAAAAATAACAACAAAGCCACCAAGGCACGCAGGTTCGAAGGCACAAAGGAGCACCAAGGGGTATATTATTAAAAATTTTACGGATATTTTAATGCTGCTGCTGGTCCTGGTTCTGCCCATAGGCGTGGGATACCTCCTACGCCTTACCCGCCTATTCAACGATAAAGAAACCGACGTCCTGCGGAAATTCGTCATCCGCGTGTGCGTCCCCTTCCTTGTCTTCAAAAACCTCTACAAAACGGAAACATCGGTCCTGGACCAATTATTACCGTCCATTTTTGCTTTCGTATTATTATGCATCCTTTATACCGGGGCCGCTTACCTGTTATCCCAGGTTGTCTCCCATGTTAAACCCCACCGGGATACCTACGCTTTTGCCGTATCCATGGGGAATTACATGTTCCTGGGATGGGGGGTGGTGCATTCCTTTTACGGTGAAGCGGCTTTTACGCGGGCTGTTTTTTTCACCATCTTTTTCTGGCCGGTGTTCCTGTTGGGTGGCTTCTGGCTGGCCCATCGACAGGGTTTAAAAGACGGTAAGCGATCGTTTCTCTCATCGATTATCAGTAACGGGGGAGCTGCTTTGGCTGCCGCATTGCTTGGAATTGTGATGAACCGGTTCCATATTCCTATGCCGGGAATCATCTCGGATCTGGTGGAGAAATTTGCCGTGTTTACGATTCCCATGATCCTGATGGTCATCGGGCTGAATTTCGCCTTGATCATGCCCAAAGCAAATTTCAAAATCGTTGCCGCGGCTTCATTTACCCGGTTGATCGGGGGATTTGCCCTGGGCTTTGCCACGTTGGTCATTACCCGTTTCCTTTTCTCCCCGGATCTGTTGACGGGGCGGATTATCCTGATAGAATCCATTATGCCGACGGCGGCCCTGACAGTTTTCTTCG
>JAUPLE010000365.1 GCA_030837085.1 Acidobacteriota bacterium
CTATTGCATGAATCCATCGGCCACCCCCTGGAAGCTGATTTCAATTACCGGGGCAGCTCTGCCTTTTCCGGCAGGATCGGAGAGAAAGTCGCCTCTGACCAATGCACTATCGTCGACCAGGGCGACCTGCCCAATGAACGCGGCTCCATTAATATCGATGACGAAGGAAACTCCTCCGGCAGAAGCGTCCTCATCGAAAACGGTATCTTGAAAACTTATATGTTCGATCTGATTACGTCCAATCATTTTCAACAGCCCTCTTTTAACGGCCGGCGCGAATCCTTCCGGGAGATTCCCATGCCCCGCATGACGAATACCTTTATGATGGCCGGCAAATACAGTGAAGAAGAGATCATCAAAAGTGTAAAGAAAGGCGTGTATGCCAAGAGTTATTCCGGCGGCCAGGTAGATATCACTTCCGGCGATTTCGTATTCTCCGTCACCGAAGGTTACCTGGTAGAGAGCGGCAAGATCAGTTGCCCCATCAAAGGCGCCACCCTGATCGGCAACGGCCCCGAAATACTCAAACGGGTTCAGATGGTGGGCAGCGATTTGGTTATCAGCGACGGCAAATGGATGTGTGGGAAAGAAGGACAATCCGTTCCCGTGGGCGTCGGCTTGCCCATGGTGAAATTATCCCATATTACAGTCGGAGGTACCCAGAATGGTTAATGTAAACGCCCCGGAAATAGCCGGGACAATTTTAAATATCGCTAAAAAGAATCACTGCGCCGCGCAAGTGACCATGTCGGTCAGCGATTCCAAAGATATCGCCGTCAGGCAAGGCAAAATCGAACGATTGCTTACTTCCGTGGCCATTTCCACCGGCATCCGCTTGTTCAAAGACAATAAAAGCGCCATTATCTCCTTCTCCGGCGACGATTTCGAAAATATGGAACCCAGGATAAAAACCGCCGTGGAAAGCATTGACTATCTCGGCCAGGATAACGCCAAACGGCTTTTAAAAGACACGGAATTCGGACCGGGCGTTAAAGAACTGGAACTGGATGACAATCATTTCGATGACCTCAAAATCCCGGACATCGTAGACACCTTGAAAAATATCGAAACCAGCGGACTGGCGGTCGACAGCAAGTTAATCCCTTCGGAAATGGCCGAGTTTTCCGCTTCCCGGGCCCGGGTGCATCTCTTTTCCACCGAAGGCCTGGCCAAATCATACCCCAGGTCTTATTATTCCTTCTCCTATAATGCCGTGGCCGAGAGTGAGGATAAACGTCAAAAAGAGGTGGATACCTGGTATGAGAACAAGCGCTTTTTCAAAGAACTCCCGGCTGAACTGGTGGGCCATATCGGCAAAAAAGCAGCGGAAATGGCATTGAAACGCCTGGGCGGCAAAAAAATCAAAGGCGCTGAAATGCCGGTGGTATTTTCTTCCAGGACGGCCGCCACCCTGGTCAAATTACTATATAATGCCATATGCGGTGAAGATATCTTACTGCGAAATTCCTTCCTGGTGGATAAACTGGGTGAAAAACTATTCCCGGATAATGTAACCATCATGGACGATCCCTTTATCCCAGGCTATCTCGGTTCTTACCCCTTTGACGGCGAGGGTATGAACGGCCTGACCAAAGCGGTCATTGAGAAAGGAAAATTAGTAACCTATTTACATAACTCCTATTCCGCCGGTAAATTGAATATGGCTTTGACAGGGAATGCATCACGTGAGATAAGTTCAGCGCCCGGGATTACCTGCGGCAACTTTTACTTGCAGCCCGGGAAGGGAAAAATGGATGACTTGCTGGTTGAAATGAAGAAAGGCCTGTTAATAGAAGACCTTTTTACCAGCGGCATGAATGATGTTACCGGCGATTTCTCCTTCGGTTGCTCCGGTTTTCGGGTGGAAAAGGGAAAGATCGGCGCGCCCGTGAAGGAAATCACGATTGCCGGGAACATATTGGAGCTTTTCAAGAATGTCCTGGAAATTGCCGACGATAACGAGTACAAAAGTTCGATATCGTCGCCTTCGTTCCTGGTAGCCAAATTGGCTGTAGCCGGAAGTTAAAAAAGATGAGCCACGGACGAAAATGAATTTAGTGTATGACTTTTCTCCCGTGACTGTAACTGCGCAGCCGGAGTGGATGCTGCGAAAGTACTCTAATGAGCAATTGGTAGAAGTTACCGAAAAGTTGAAGCAGCAGCGCAAAGAGCGCAAGATAGAAAAGGAATTTCTGCTGTGTGCGAACTGTTCATTCATTATTACTTCGTTGGATTATAAGATTGAGATTGACGGCGGGTATAGGCATACTTTTAAGAATCCCGCGGGTATTGTTTATACCATTGGGTGTTTTTCAAAGGCGGCCGGTTGTTTTAATTTCGGGGACTCCACGGAGCAGTATAGCTGGTTTCCTGGGTTTGCCTGGTGTTATGCCAATTGTTTGAATTGTTTTCTGCATTTGGGGTGGTTTTACCAGTCGGGGGAGCGGCACTTTTACGGGTTGATATTGGATCATTTGACCCCCGCTTCGTCTCCTACCATCCCCAGTTAACAATTAATAGTTAACAATTGACAATTAATAATTGAAGTTTTACGGGGTCCAGGGGCGGTTTTTCAAAAGAGCCCCTGGCTGCCAGAGGCAATATGGAACTAAAAGTTAAACGGATCAATGAAAAAGCAATTTTGCCGGGTTATGCGCATCCTGGGGATGCCGGGTTGGATTTATTTTCCGTAGAGAAGAAGACCATTGCGCCGGGTGAGAGTGCGCTTATTGGGACCGGGATCATTATCCAGTTACCGGCCAATACCGAAGCGCAGGTCAGGCCGCGGAGCGGACTGGCGTTAAACCACCGGGTGACGGTATTAAATCCCCCCGGCACCATCGATCATGGGTACAGGGGCGAAGTGAAAGTCATTCTCATTAATCATGGGAAAGCCCCTTTCGAGGTTGAAGAAGGCATGAAAATCGCCCAGATGGTTATTCAGCCCGTGTTGACGGTTGACGTTGTACAGGTGGACCAGTTATCCGAGACGCGGAGGGGAGAAGGCGGTTTCGGTTCCACCGGGCTTTAATTAATAACGCCTCATTTCCGTTTATTGCGTCTTATTTCAAGATAAACGGTTTGGTAACGTTGACATTGTCGTTGGCGATTTTATCGTAGACAGTGAGGGTCATATAATAAACACCCGGGGCCAGGTCCAGC
>JAUPLE010000366.1 GCA_030837085.1 Acidobacteriota bacterium
ATATCTCCGGGCATAATTCTTTCCACGCCCATCATATTTTCAACACAGACGCGCTTTTACCAGGAAAGCCAGGTTCAAAATAGCCAGGAACACGTAAGCGCGAATAATCAAGAGTCATAATGAAATTTGATAAAAACTGGCCCACGGAACACACAGAAAACACAGAAAAAAACATAAGTCCGCGGTTAAACAGTGGGGCCCACGCGTTGCATGGTACCGAGCCTGGCGCTGTTTCGAAGCTAAATCATATGGTATAGTTCTACAATAGGAACCCCACGCAGTGGGGTTAGTAGGATTTTGCAAATAAAACCGTGTGCTTGGCTTCGGCGCCGCAGACTGAACACCGCTTGAACCGCTCATCTTTTTTATCCTGGATGACGCGAATAGTGGCGGCAGCCGCATCTTTTATTTTTATCTCACATTGGTTGGATTCACACCAGCCGGCCCTCACCAAACCCTTCCGGTTATCGAAAACATCCATTAACTCGGCATAATTAAAAGCCTCATGCGTATTCTTTTCCCGGAAATCAAGGGCCCTTTCGAGCAACCGCTGCTGGATTTCTTCCAGTAATTTTTCCAGCGCGGCAGTGACTTCATCTCTTTTTACGAAACATTTATCACGATTGAGGCGGTTAACCAGCACCAATTGCTTATTTTCAATATCTTTGGGCCCGATTTCGATTCTTACCGGCACGCCTTTCATTTCCCATTCGGCAAATTTCCAACCGGGCGTATACGTATCCCGGTCATCCAGGTAGACCCGGAAACCATTTTTCTTTAATTCTTGAAAAAGCGCCTGGGCTTCAGGCAGGACAGTTTCTTTCCAGTTGCCGCGGCTAATGGGAACAATAACCGCCTGCAAGGGGGCGACTTTGGGAGGTAGGATAAGCCCGGAATCATCGCCGTGTACCATAATGACCGCACCCACCAACCGCGTGGAAACACCCCAGGAGGTTTGCCAGGCGTATTCCAGTTCCTGGTTCTGGTTTTCAAAACGGATATTGAAAGCCTTTGCGAAATTCTGGCCCAGGTTGTGGGAAGTGCCGGCCTGCAGGGCGCGGCCATCGGGCATCAGGGGCTCGATGCAATATGTTTTAAGCGCCCCGGCAAACTTTTCACTCTGGGACTTTAATCCTGAAATCACGGGAATGGCCAGGTATTTTTCACAAAAGGTGGTGTAAATATCCAGGATGCGTAGGGTTTCTTCCTCGGCTTCTTCGTAAGTAGCATGAACAGTATGGCCTTCCTGCCAGAGGAATTCCGTGGTCCTGAGGAAGGGCCGGGTGACTTTTTCCCAGCGCACGACATTGGCCCACTGGTTGATCAGCACCGGTAAATCGCGCCAGGAATTGATCCATTTGGCGTAAAAGGAACAGATGATGGCTTCGGAAGTAGGACGAATGGCCAGTTTTTCTTCCAGTTCTTCATGGCCGCCCTGGGTGACCCAGGCGACTTCCGGGGCAAAACCCTCCACATGCTCGGCTTCCTTCTTTAAAAAACTCTCCGGTATGAATAAAGGGAAATATGCGTTCCGATGGCCTGTTTCTTTAAACATTTTATCCAGTTGATCCCTGATTAATTCCCATATTTCATAACCGTAAGGCCGGATGACCATTATGCCTTTCATGGATGAATAATCGGCCAGTTCGGCTTTCTTAATGACGTCGACATACCACCTGGAGAAATCATCGGATTTTTTGGTGATTTGTTTAACGAAATCGCTGCTTTCGCTTTGGTTTTTTTCAGTGCCTTTTTCCATTGTCTGCTCCTTTTTCTTCGGCTTGTTTTTTTAATTCCAGTCTTAACTGGTCCACTGCTTTGTGGGCTACCGGGTCTGATTTTAATAATACCATCATCCCCTTTTCAGTAGAAAATTTATTGTTCAGGACCTCTCTCTCGATCTCAGACCTGACATTTTTTATATCTTTTTTGAACTCTTCGGGATTGTATGTGATGTTATTCACTTTTAGGAATGTTTTGAATTTTTCGATAATCGTATCATCGGCGCTGAAATTTTCCTTTATCTCCAGGTTGGAGGTAATCTGTTCTCTTGCAAATTTAAAGAAAACCCCATTGGAAATAAATTTTACCAGCATGGCCGGGATGGTTTCGCCTTCCTCATAGATATCCGGGGTGACCCCGCCTTTAATAGTCTGATCGTTATCATAATCCTTATAATATAGAATAGAGAGGTAATCGTCCTGTTTGCGGTAATCCCTTTGCAGGCAGTTGTTTGCCGGGGTGTAATATTTGGCGGTGGTTAACGCCAGGGAACTGCTTAAGGCCAATTTATGTACGGTTTGCACCAGGCCTTTGCCCCAGGATCTCGTCCCGATAATAATGGCTTTTTTATGGTCCTGGAGGGCGGAGGCCACGATTTCAGAAGCGCTGGCGGTCCCCCGGTTGATCAAAACAGCCGCCGGCATACCCTCGTATTGGTTATCTTTGCGGGCGATAAAGTTTTGTTTCAATTGTCTTCCTTTAATAGAAACAATCACGGTTCCGCTGGGAAGAAAGAAATCGGCAATATCCACGGCCGCATACAATGACCCGCCGGCATTGCCCCTGAGGTCGATTATCATCGCCTTGATGTTATGTTTTTTTATCAATTCGTCTGTTTTTTCTTTGAACTCTTTGGCCGTTGTGCTGCCAAAGGTCCTGATATTGATATACCCGATACGTGAATCTTCGGGATGAACCACGGCATAGGAAATCGAATCCAGGGGAATTTCCTCCCGTTTGATGCGTAAGGAGATGGGGGTCTCAATCCCTTCCCTGACGATTTCGAGATTCACATAGGTATTGCTGGCGCCCCTTAATTTTGTCATCACCTGGTTAAGAGTCAGGTCTTTTATATCATGACCATCGATGGAGATAATAACATCGCCGGCCCTTACTCCCATTTCATAGGCGGGAGTTCCTTTCTGGGTAGAGATTACCGTGAGCCTGTCTTCGTATTTGGCAATCCTGGTGCCGATGCCGTAATAATTGCCCTGCTGCTCTTCGTTCATGGATCGCTGTGATACGGGGTCCAGGAAATAAGAATGCGGGTCCAGTTCCCTTAAAAAGCCATCGATGGAAGAGAAAAACAGGTTTTGTTTATCGAATTTTTTGGGGTAATATTCTTTGATAGCGGCATAGACCTGGGCATATTTGCGTAGTTGGTCTTCCCAGGGGTCTTTCTTGTCTTTTGTATCCGCGGTCTGGGACATCAAAAAACAAGACAGGACAAAACCAAAAATAAGCGACCAACCGGTTCTTTTCATATTAAGTCTCTATACCAATCGTTTCCACTTCTTTAATATGGGAATGTGATTTGTAGATATAGTTATAACAGAATACGACCATTCAGTCAAGACGCCGGGGAAGTTTATCGCGATATATACCTCCTTTGAAAACTCCCCTTGCTTTTTAGGCAAAAATAATATATAAGTGTAGACTATAGATAGACAAACTTCGATGAATAAATACATTGAGAATTTAACCAGAACCATTGATGAGTCGCTGGTAAAAGGACTCGACCCGCAAAAGGGCGTCCTGGAATCGGCTATTCACTACGCCCTTTCAGTCAAAGGCAAACGCCTGCGCCCCCTGCTTTTCTTGACCCTTATCGAAGCCTTTGGCAAAGACCCCATGGCCTATATGGATATCGCCTGCGCCATCGAATGCATACATACGTATTCACTAATCCACGACGATTTACCTTCCATGGATAACGATGATTTCCGGCGCGGCATGCCCACGGTTCATAAAAAATATAACGACGCCATTGCCCTGCTGGCCGGTGATACTCTCCTGACGATTGCTTTTGAAAAATTATCCCGGGCAAACACGGAACCGGCAAAGATTGTAAATATTCTCAGGCTATTGACAGTGGGCATCGGCATTGAAGGCATGGCCGGCGGCCAGGCCCTGGACCTTGAATTTAAAGGCGATAAAAACATCATCTTCGAAATCCACCGCAAAAAAACCGCGGAACTGATTAAAGCCACTCTATTATCCGCCGCGGAAATCGTCGATTTATCACCCCATGAAAAAGAACTGCTAGCCCAGGTTGGCACCACCATCGGCATCGGTTTCCAGATGGCCGACGATCTGCTGGATATCGAAGGCGATGAATTGGAAGTAGGCAAAAAATTGCATAAAGACCACGGTAATCAAAGTCCGAATGCAGTACTGTTTTATGGCAAAGACTTGATTAAAAGCGAAATCGATGCCTCGTATCGAAAAACAATGGCTTTACTGGAAGAATTGAAAATCCAGTTCCCTCCCTTTTTATACCTCATGGAAAAAATGGTTTACAGGAGCAAGTAATGAATTCGAACTACCTGCGGTTGAATAAGATAAATTCCCCAAAGGATTTGAAAGAACTATCTTATGATGAATTAAAAGAGCTTTCCGCTGAAATACGGGAAATTATAATAAAAGTGGTCTCCGAGAATGGTGGACATCTTTCGTCCAACCTCGGCGTGGTGGATTTGACATTAGCTCTCCACCGCGTATTCGATGCGCCGAGGGATAAGATCATCTGGGACGTGGGCCACCAATGTTATACGCATAAAATCGTTACCGGCCGCAAAGACCGCATTTATACTATTCGCAAGAAAGACGGATTGTTGGGTTTCCCGGATATCGAGGAGAGCGAATATGACGTGCTCAATACCGGGCATGCTTCTACCTCGCTGGCCTTTGCTTCAGGCATGGCGGTGGCCAGGGATAATAAAGGGGAGGATTATCATATCGTGGCCGTGATCGGCGACGGCGCCCTCACCGGCGGCCTCGCCCTGGAAGCCCTCAACCACATCGGCCAGGTGAAACAACGCCTTATTATTATACTTAACGATAATAAAATGTCCATTTCTCCCAATGTGGGCGCTATTTCCAAATACCTCAATTACCTGGCTTCGGGAAAACCTTATAACCGCTTGAAAGAAAGGGTATATTCCCTCTTTAAACGGATCCCCCTCATTGGGAAATACCTGGTGGCGATTTCCCGTACAGTGTTGATTCTTATGCGCCGCATGATGGTTCCCGGGTCTTTTTTCAATGACCTGGGGGTCATGTATATCGGCCCCATCAAAGGCCATGATCTTAAAGAAATGGAAAAAGTCTTCCAGGATGCGAAAAAATTCGACGCCCCTATCCTGCTGCACGTGGTAACTGAAAAAGGCCAGGGTTACAAACCGGCGGAAGAGGACCCCAGTTCGTATCATTCTTCCGCTCCTTTCGATATTTCCAATGGTAAGTTTAAACCGAAAGGCAATCGGCCTTCTTACTCGGAGGTATTTGGGCAGGCGGTTTTAAAATTGGTCAAGGCAGATCGTAAAATAATCGCCCTTACCGCGGCCATGCCTGAGGGAACGGGTCTTGATGTAGTTCAAAAGGAGTTCCCACAAAATTTTTACGACGTTGGCATTGCTGAGCAGTATATGTTGGATTTTGCCGGGGGCTTAGCATTGGGCGGCATGAAATCCGTTGTGGGGATTTACTCTACGTTCATGCAGCGCGCCATCGACCAGGTTATCCATGATATTACGCTCATGAAAATCCCGGTAGTGGTGGGCATCGACCGGAGCGGATTGGTAGGCGGCGACGGTCCCACTCACCAGGGGATTTATGATATCGCTTTATTGAGACCTTTGCCGGGCGTTGTTTTGATGGCCCCTAAGGATGAAAATGAACTCCAACATATGGTTTATACCGGGATGAAGTTGGAGAAGCCCGTATTCATCCGTTATCCCAAGGAACCGGGGATCGGTGTACCCATGGATGTGGAATTTAAAGAGCTTCCCCTGGGGAAAAGCGAGGTTTTAAGGGAAGGTATAGACGGCGTTATCCTGGCTGTGGGAACATTGGTTTACCGGGCGCAGGAAGCGGCTAAGAAACTCCAGGCCGAAGCGGGGATTGATTTGACAGTGATTAATGTCCGGTATATTAAGCCCCTGGATACGGAACTTATTTTGAAGGTTGTCCGGGAAAAAAGAGGCCGTCTCAATAATAACGGCAAGATAATAACGATTGAAGATGGTATCCGGGTGGGGGGATTTGGGACGTTGATCCGGGAGTTGTTGGTATCGGAGAGCATTAAGGATTATTGTATACTTTCGTTGGGTGTACCTGAAGAGGATATTGTAGTAGCTTCCAGGGAAGAGTTATTGGCAAAGTATCATCTGAATGCGGAAGTGATTTTTGGTGAAATAAGGAACTAATTTAAGAAATAATCAAAAGCATAGGGAGTTCCAGGAACCCTATATCGAAAGGGTTAGAACGTAA
>JAUPLE010000367.1 GCA_030837085.1 Acidobacteriota bacterium
GTTTACCTAACGGGCGGCTGACTTACCTTACCCGTGAGGGCTTACGCTTCCGCGCTCCCTCTCAATGCCGGCTCATTGCCAGGTTCACCACAGATTACACAGATTTTCACAGATTGTTTTTTCTTCTCTTCTTCTCCTCTTATCTTCTTCTCTTCTTTTTTTCTCACCTTCTTACCCTCTCACCTTCTCACCTTCTATCTTTTCAAGAGGAGCCTCGGTGAGGGTTGACAATTTTCTTGATTCAGCTTATTATTAACCCATGACAACAGGAAAAACCGTAAGAAAAACATTTAATACCTCCGGCTTGTGTTTTCCCGGGGATCATTATATGGTCAATCCCCTCAATCGGATGCACGAAGTCGAGCAATTAATCGAGCAAAAGCTTTATTTCACCCTTCATGCGCCGAGGCAAACGGGAAAAACCACATATCTTCATGCGTTGGCCCGGAAACTCAACGCCGAAGGCAAATACATTGCCCTGGTGGTTTCCTTTGAGCGGGCCGGGGTCGGCAGTATGCCCCTGGATAGAGCCAATGAAGTCATTATCCACAGTATTTTCGAAGCTGCCTGCGATCAATTGGCCCAACTCCATAGACCTAAGAACCCCACCAACAAACAATTCCTCGATTTAAAACAGTACCTGCGAATATGGGCTAAATCCCAGACAAAACCAATCGTCCTGTTTATCGATGAAATCGATTCATTACTGGACGATGTTTTGATTTCTATTCTCAGGCAGTTGCGGGATGGTTACCAGAGCCGGCCGAAATACTTTCCCTCTTCCGTGGCCCTCATCGGGCTGCGGGATGTAAGAGAATATAAAGCCAAAATCCGTGAAGGGGCTGCGTCTTTAGGCACGGCATCCCCCTTTAATGTGAAGGCCGAGTCGCTGCTGTTAAAAAATTTTTCCAGGGAAGAAGTGTCCGAATTACTGGAACAGCATACCGCGGAGACCGGGCAGGTATTTACCAACGAGGTCAAAGAAGAAATCTTTTGCCTGACCGATGGCCAGCCCTGGTTGACCAATGCCCTGGCCCGCCAGGTTGTTTCTAAGATACTGGGCGACGATTATTCGAAAGCCATAACCCTTGATGTTGTAAAGGAAGCGAAAAGCCAATTGATTCTGCGGCGCGATACCCACCTGGACAGCCTGGTAGACAAATTAAGAGAAGATCGGGTGAGAAAGATCGTCCAGGCCATTATTAACGGCGATAACCTACCGGTGGATATCTTTGATGACGACATCCTTTATGTCCGGGACCTGGGCATTGTTGGGCAGACCGATCCGCTGCAGTTCGCCAATCCTATTTACGCGGAAATCATACCGAGGATAATGACATCCTCCATTCAATCTTCTATACCGTTAGAAATCCGGACGCCCTGGTTTGTGAACCCGGATGGTTCATTGAACATGGAAAAACTGTTGAAAGAATTCCAGCTATTTTATCGCCGGAACAGTGGGGCCTGGCTGGGGAGATATGAATACAGGGAGTCCGCGCAGCACCTTTTGCTGATGGCATTTTTACAGCGGGTCATTAATTCCGGGGGCGAGATTGTCCGCGAAATGGCCGTAGGCAACGGCCGTATCGACTTACTGGTAAAATTCGGCAGACAGGAATTTGCCCTGGAATTAAAGATTAATAGAGACGAATACACCATTGAAGACGGCAAAGAACAATTGGGCCGCTACCTGGATCGCTTAGGTTTAAAAGAAGGCTACCTGGTGATATTTGATCCGGCGGAAAAGAGTTGGACGGAAAAACTCTATTATAACCAGGTTCCCATGGGGGATAAAACGATAATAATGGTAGGGCTATAACCGGTCCCTAATCTTCTACAAATATCTCTGCTAGATTGATACTTAATCCTTGAAGAGTGGAAGAAGAAAGTATTTTTTTTTCGGTATAAAATTCGGGCCTGCCGTATTTCCCATTTTCTCCCAGGATGAAAACTTCGACGGTTTTGTCATCGGGCGAAACCAGCCAATACTCTTTGACCCCGAACCGCTCATAGGTATCAAATTTAATCACCCGGTCTTTCCTGGAAGTGCCCGGGGAAAGAATCTCAATGATCCAATCCGGCGCCCCTTTGCAGCCTTTTGTATCCAATTTGGAACGGTCACAGATCACGGAAATATCCGGCTGTACTACGGTGAGGATTTCGTCATCCTTTTGATTCACTTCCGGGAACCGAACATCGAAAGGCGCGGCGTAAACCTTACATTTTTTCCCCTTAAGAAATTGTTCTATCGCGGAAGTTATTTTTACGGAGATATCCTGGTGATAACGATTTGGGGCCGGTGTCATATCAAAGGGGATACCATCGATAAGTTCCCATCTCTCTTCATCGGGCCAGGTGGCGTAATGGGCATATGTAAATAAATCATCGTTCTTCCGCAAAGCTACCGGCATAAATCCTCCAATTTTAGGACCCTATTTTAACCGATTATTCTTTTAATTTCAAGTAAGTATTTTTTCCGGCAGGTCCCCTCTTTTCTTCCTTTCATAAAAAATTAAAATCACAATTAAAAGGGATTTAAAGGCGATTTATTGACTTTTTAAAATTCTCATATCTGGAGAACCGGTTTCAAGAGAATTTCAAGATAAATTCAATTTTTTCAAGTTGGGAAATTCTTGATTAAGATAGAGTGGTAGCAGGAATGCTCAATAAAAACAATAATGTATATGAAAGTATATGATAAAAATTGAAAAATGTATTGAGGGGTTAATCAAATTATAATATAGACTAAAAACAGATTGAATGGCAGCCAAA
>JAUPLE010000368.1 GCA_030837085.1 Acidobacteriota bacterium
ATATGCGGCAAAAAAAAACGACATGTGGCACAAAAACTCGATTCCCGGCACAAAAAAATTAATGAATACGAAACTTTAAACCGATATATCTATATGTACCTAATTAAAACAATTTCAATCGATTTTGAGGCGAATTATGGATAGAACAAAGTTTCTCAAACAAATCGGCGAAAAATTGCAAAGCATCCGCAAATCTGTGTTCTTAAAAAATACAGAAATGGCCGACCGCATCGGTATCGATAGAACCACTTACCATAAATACGAACAAGGCGTAAATTCTCCCCATATCACTTTCCTTTACCGATTAGGCCAGGCTTTCGATATTTCCATGGACTGGTTGATCCTCGACCGCGGCCCCATCCATTACCAGGAAAAAGAAATTCCCGCCCCGGAAACCGTTCCGCCTATTGCCCGGGAAAAAGATGTGAAAGAACTCCTGGACTATATGGAACGCATTCCTTTATTTCGCCACGAAGTGTTGGTCATGTTATACAAATTTAAAGATCAATATAAAGGAATGGGCGCTTCTACTTCAAAAGACGAACATAACCAATAAAGAGATTTTCTCTTCGCGTATCTTCGCTTTTTCGTGTGTTTCGCGTGTTTCGCGGGCAAAGTTAACGCAAATATATCACTGGTATTCCACCAACCATTCGAAACCTAACTTACCCGCCTTAGTAGTGATAACCATGGTGGATTGCCCAGGAACAAGCTGATTATAAAAACTTCGCCGAACGGATAACTTCTCAGAATATCGCCCCTCTCTCCAAGACTCTAACACCACATGATACGAACGACTGTTTTTGCTCCGAGTGGAATATTTGTCGGTTACCTTTACCTCGTGAATAACGGGCTTGCTTTTGTCCAACCATCCGTTCAACGTCATCTCTCCACCCATCCCGGCGATGATAAATCCAAATAATGAAAGCGCAAAAACACCCATCAACTCCCTGTGAGACGACGAACGCCCCCTGAGAAGCTGCACCGAAAACCACAAAAATAAAATTAATAACGGTATACTGTACTTAAAGGAATCCAATATCACTTTCCCCTCATCCAGGGGATGAAACGTGGTCAACCCCATAACCAGGCCGGCAATCCCAGCGACTAACAGGAAAATGGGAACGGCAAAAGCAAAAAACCGTCTCTGTTTCCAACCGATATTTTCAGCCGATTCCTGCTCGTAAATATTGGGGATGTCACCGGCCAATTGCCCCAAAACAGCGGCAATCTCCTCGATGGTTTTTATCTCCATATTCATGCCGCGGGGAAACGATTTCCAGGTAGCAACTATTTTTTCCCCATCATGTATGAGTTCGTTGAATCCCCTGGCAAAAACCTCTGTTACCAACCGGCGTTTATCCGACTTCCGAAAATACTCCCGCGTAAATCCCTCAGAATTGGTGGTAATAAAGAAAGCATCGTCAAACTCCCGGTCATTGGTCTCCAATTCAACACATATTCCCAGTCGTTTAAAAAAACGATCGAAACCTGTTTCCCGGGTTATTTTAAAGTCGCCGGTGGAAGGACACTCTACAAATACTTTAAAATAGGGGGGAGCATTTTTCCCACCCTGGAAGTGAACATACGAATATTCCACCCCCTGAAAAGTACCATTCCCTTTAGCACCTTTCTCCAAGAAACCCTGCTCCCTCAATTTTATGTTTTTCTCTTTCTGTTTCCGGACCGCAATAACAATGATAGAAACAATCACTATAAAAACAACCAGTACAACGATCAACACCGGCAACATTTCAATTAACGTATTCCCAGTCATCTTACACTCCTTTTTAGAATACTTACTTTATTCAATGTATCCTAATTGCCGCAGCATGGCATGGACCGTCTGATAACCGTCGGAAACCTCGAACACCTTATACTGCTTGAAATGAACATGCGCTTTTTGATGCTCTTGCCACTGCTGCTGCACGAAAATTTCCTTGTTAATAATAGATTTTACCACATTCGTCCCCACCTGTAAATCGATTTCATAAAAACTGCCCCGGTAATGAATACCGGTAATTTCACAAGGAATCCAGCCGGGAGTTTCAATGGAATGTTCCCGCGAAATGGTCGTATCCTCGGGGCGTACCAGCAAAATCACTTCTCCAGGTTCAAATGAGCCGTTTTCCAATGTTTGATGCCTTAAATGACCCTGGGCGCCGTTAACCAATATCCTTTCTTTTTCCAATATGGCCTCTATCACATTCACATTACCCACGAAACTGGCGGCAAATTTAGTGGCAGGGGTTTCATACACTTCGGGTGCGGTTCCGATCTGTTCTATCCTGCCTCTGTTCACCAGGATCAATTTATCCGCGATCTCAATCGCCTCGTTCTGGTCATGGGTGACAAAGACGCTGGTGACATGAATCCGGTCATGCAAATCCCGGATCCAACGTGACAGATTTTTCCTAACCTTGGCGTCCAGCGCGCCGAAAGGTTCATCCAGCAAAAGTACCCGCGGCTCCGGGGCCAATGCCCGCGCTAACGCCACGCGCTGCCGCTGCCCCCCGGATAACTGCGACGGGTAATGATTATTATAGCCATTCAACTTCACCAGGTCGATCAATTCCGCTACCTTTTCCTTGATCTCCTTTTTACCCTTCTTCTGTATCTCCAACCCAAAGGCAATGTTTTTTTCTACGTTCATATGCTTGAAAAGCGCATAATGCTGGAACACAAACCCGACGTTCCGCTTCTGCGCCCTGCTGTTGGTGACATCCTGGCCGGTTAAAAATATCTGCCCGGCGTCCGGCTGCTCCAACCCGGCAATAATCCTTAAGATCGTACTCTTACCGGAACCGCTGGGCCCCAACAATGCCGCCAGTTCCCCACCATTCACATCGAAACTCACATCATCCACGGCAGTAAAATCGCCAAAACTCTTGGTCAAATGACTCACCCGTATTCCACTCATGAATAGTACCTCCTGTTTAATGCTGCCTCCGGCGGGCACGCGGCGCGTGCACCCCTCTTAGAATTTGAGACAATGCCCTGTATGAAGGAAAACGAAAGGCCGTGCAATAGGGTGCAGCAGCATGCTGCTCCCAAAACTTTTGACTTAAGCATTGTGCAGTCCTTTTTCTTTCTTCGTATAAACAAACTGGATCACCGTTATAATAATGAACGATACAATGGCCAACACCAGGGCCGCGGAAAAAGCCCCGGCATAATTAAAATCCGTAAACTCATCGTGGATTAACAATGTAGCTGTCTGCGTTTTATTGATAATACTGGCGCTGACCACCAACACCGCGCCGAATTCCCCGATGGACCGCGCTATCGTAAGAGTGATCCCGTAGGCCAACGCCCACTTAATAGATGGCAGCGTGACCCGCCAAAAGGTCTGCCAACCCGAAGCACCCAACGTCGACGCCGCCTCCTCCTGCTCCCTGCCAAACTCCCGCAAAACAGGTAAAATCTCCCGCGTCACGAACGGGATGGTTACAAATATAGTGGCCAACATCATACCCGGCAGCGCATAAATAATCTTGATATTCATCGATTCAAACCAATTACCGATCCACCCGTTGGGACCAAACAGGATAATCAACATCACCCCCGCCACCACCGGCGAAACAGCAAACGGTAAATCCAGCACCGTCTCCAACAAAAGTTTCCCCTTAAAGTGATGCCGGGCAAACATGATAGCCATCACGACGCCCAATACCGTATTAAGCACCACGGCAACGACCGTAAGCAAAAGAGTCAACCAGAAAGCATGCAGCGACGCCGGGGAAATTAACGAGGAAACAAACGCTTTCAACCCATAGGAAACGGTTTCCTTGACAATACCGAAAAGAGGGAAAAACACCAACACGAAAAACCACGCCAACACCAGGCCGGTTATTATCCATTGGCCCACTTTTTTCTTACCGTAATGCTTTACTTCAATCATATTTGGAACTCCATCGCTGAATCAGGTTTAAAATAACCAGTGTAAGCAATGAAAAAGCCAGCAGCACCACGGCCGAACCGAGTGCGCCTTGCAAATTCTCGCTTTCCACTTCGCCGTAAATATAAACGGCGCTTACCTGGGTTTTAAAAGGAATATTGCCGGCCACCACCACGATGGACCCGAATTCACCCAGGGCGCGACTGAAAGAAAGGGCGGCTCCGGTCAGGATCGAAGGGAGTAGGGTAGGGAGTACCACCTTGAAAAAAGACTGCCGTTTGGAAGCCCCCAATGTCAGCGCCGCCTCTTCCATGTCTTTGTCCATCTCCATTAAAACCGGCTGAACCGCACGTACCACGAAAGGAAAAGTCACAAACAGCAGGGCCAGGATGATGCCGGGTTTATTGTATATCACTTCGATGCCGTGATTTTGCAGGAAAATACCCAGGACGCTGCGGGGACCGTAAAGCACCACCAACATCATACCCGTAACCAACGTGGGAATGGCAAATGGAATATCCACCAGGGCGTTAATGGTATTTTTCAACGGGAAACGATAACGCACCAACACCCAGGCAGTGGCAGTCCCGGTAATGACATTGATGACCACCATGACCAATGCCAACAGGAAGGTCAATTTTAATGAAGAAATCGCCTGCGGCTGGAGGATTTGCTTCCATAAATGCCCCGGGCCGCCTTTGAAAGACGCCATGGTTATCGCCGCGATGGGCAAGACAATCATTAACCCGATATAGAGAAAGGAAAGACTGCGAATGGTCAAATCGCCGTAACTGAGTTTGGCAACCTTTCCTTTCATTAAACTCCGGTTATTTTTCATTTTGGCCCAGTTCCTGGATAATAAGGGTCCAGACGCCTTGTTCTCCGTAAATGTCGGTGCTTACTTTTTTCCACCCACCCAGGTAGGACATATCGAATAAGTATTTCGGCACAGGGTACTTGGCTTCGAACTCTTTGGCCACTGTTTCATCCACGGAACGGAAACCATATTCAGCAAAATACCGCTGCGCTTCCTGGGTATATGTGAATTCCAGGAAAGCTTCAGCCACCTGTCGGGTCCCGTGTTTATCAACGTATTTGTCCACCACGGCAATGGGATTTTCAATCAACAGGGTGGCTTCCGGGATAATAAAAGGAAAATCTTTGCCCTGTAATTGGCGCAGCAGGGCCTCATTTTCGTAAGTCAACATGACGTCGCCGAAGCCGCTTTCAAAAGTGGTCACCGAAGCGCGGCCGGATTTATCCATTACTTTGACCCGGGCCTGGACATCTTTTAATAGTTTTCTAGCATACGTGCGGGCCTGGTCCGAATCTTTTGAACCCGTTTCCAGTTCGATTTTCTTAAGCCCGGCGCCGTAAATTGCATTCACAAACCACATGGCCCCGCCGGACATCCTGGGATTGGGGTAGATAACATCGATGTCGGGTTTGGTAAGATCTTCCCATGTTTTTACGTTTTTGGGATTATTGGGGCGGTGGACCATTACCACCAGGGACCGAGTGACGAAACCATTGCATTTTTTGGCTTTCCAGTCGTGGGTAATTAAACCGGCGTCGGCCAACCGGTTCACATCATGTTCCAGGGAGAGGGCGGCGATATCCGCCTCGAAACCGGATACGATGTTGCGTGATTGTTCGCCGGAAGCAATATAAGATTCCTGGAAATTAACATCCTGGCCGGTTTTTTCTTTCCACATCTTTTTAAATGCGGGGATGATCCCTTTCTGGTAGGCTTCTTTGGGAACAGTATAGGCTCCCAGGGTCAGTGTAACGCTGGAAATAGTCTGATTATCTCCCACGCCGGCAGTTTTGTCTTTTTCGCCGCCGCAGCCGCTAAAACCAACTGCCGCAACCATTAACAAAATCAATACATGTTTCATAAATACCTCCATATCATTCGTTGTTATTCTTAAATAATATAATCATACTCCGATTATAGTACAAAATTTCTTTTTTTTCAAGAGAAAAAATTGACTTTTTCATTTTTTCCATTTAAAATGAGTATATGATAAAAGACAAAGTAACCATAAAAATTCCGCGGCCGTTATACGACCGTTTAAAAACTATTATCGGCGAAAGTGGGTTCAGCAGTGTGAATGAATTCGTGGTATATGTGTTAAGGGACCTGGTTTCATTGGGGTTTGGGACAGATGAGACAAAAGAATTAACCAAAGAGGAAACCGAAGCCATCAAGCAGCGGTTAAAAAACCTGGGCTATTTTTAAGGTTTTAAGGAAGGTCGAACAATGAACGATTTAATGAAAATAGGAGAACATAAGATTGGAAAGGTTTTAATGGTAAGTTTACTTATACTATTGATGCTGGTAGCGGCCCGCTTTATCAACCTGGCTATATGTTGGAATTCAGCGAAACTGGAAGTGCAAGACAATACGTCGCTGCCGCAAACGAATTATCGATTCTTAGGGCTTTCCGATTATGAAACAGCCCAGGGAAAGTTGAACGGCCTGGTAAATTCGCAAATCAGGGAATTCACCGTGGTGTCTTATTATGATCTATTTCATTCGGCTGTTTTTTTGATCCACAGCCGGAGCAAAAGCCCCCTGGTTAATGTTGGCATCATGAGCGTACTTCCCGGCAAAGGATTCTTCGCTTATTTTTTTCATCCCACCGAAATCCTTGAATTCAGGGCCAGTGAAAGCAATCGACAGGCCATCTATTATAGCTCAGCCATTTTTTCCTCAATATATTGGAATATTGCCCGCCGGTTATCCGGACAGCAGGTAGGGGAGGAGGCGGGTGATTCAGCGCAACCGATTTCCTTTATCATAAACCGCGTCGAAGACGCGGATTACCTAAAAATTCCCTATTATGTTTATTTCTATTTTCCTTTGCTGTTGATTCTTATCCTGACTGCTTTTTACGGCAAACCATTCTGCATCTCTTTTTTCTATTACCTGGGACTCTTTTTACTGTTCGATTTCAGAAGAGTCCTGTTTACCATACCATTTTCATGGCTTATTACTCTCCTGGGGCTGAATATATCGCCGACAATGACAGCCGTTATTTCCGTAGGCTTTGCTATCCTTTTTATTATTGGTGGCCTTTCAGGCGTAGTGTATGTGATTAATAAGAGGAAAGAGAATCTGGGCAATATACAACTCACCATCTGGGGTAAAGGGCTTATCGTTTTTTTCATCCTTTTGCCCGTGTTTTTACGCTTCTAAAAAGCTTTTTTCCTTTTTCAACATTTTTTTCCACAATAAATATTGTACTACATTGGCCATACAATTGGTATCTGGCGAATTATTTTTTTCCTCAAACTTTTCCACAATACTAAGTGTACTGCGAGCATAATACAATTCAGAAATAAAGTGAAACAGACAAGAGCCCGTAGCGGCGGACCTATCTGTTCGTCCAAATTTTTTCAAAATGAGAAACTCCTAAGGGTGGCGAATCAAGAAGAGACATCTGTTGTCTATCTATGCCAGGTTTCAGGGCAAGTTCAGCGTAAATAATAATTCGGATA
>JAUPLE010000369.1 GCA_030837085.1 Acidobacteriota bacterium
AGCGGTTAGAGACGTTTTCCAGAGTTTCGGTATCAGCGATATGAACGCGATATTAGAAAACGAAGCCATTATGATGCTGTTGACAAAAGAATCCAGGTATCGGGCCGAATACAATCAATTCAGGAAAAAATACAATTCGGAGTTTGACGATTTTAAAACGAAAGTAGAAACCTCAGGAAAGGAAGATTTTGAAGTTGAAGACGATTTGATGGACTGGGAGTTTGCAGCCAATGCCCTGAGAGCGATTGAAGAGAAGAAGAGGTCTCTCGGTGTTTAATATTCTTAAAAAATACCAGTATATTATTACAGATATTGAAGTTATCAGATATGAAATCGAAGAAGATCAGATAAGGATTCAAATAAAACTTGAATTAAGAGACTCTTCTTTATTGGTTATCAGGGATTATAAATTCAGCGATAATTCAAGAAAATATGTCTATCATTGGATGGACAAAAACGGGAATTTAAGGATAAGGTGGGATAATGCGGGGCATTGGAAAACTGTCAGTACATTTCCCAATCACAAACATGTTTTAAATGAGGAAGATATAAGAGATTCGACTGAAAGCGATATTGAATCTGTTTTGGATTATATTAAAGAGCATATAGGGGATAGGTAAGGAGTGTGTGTTCTTCACTAGCAGGGGGCTTGACGGTTCAAAAAGCATACCCACAAATTCCACGAATTAAAACGAAAAAAAATAAGCCACGGACAAACACGGACTCTCACGGACAGTTTTTTATCTACGGTATGGGCGATTACACGGATTGACACAGATTTTTTTTCCTCGCTTCTGCTCTTCGTTTTTCTCACCTTCTGCTTTTCCCCATTGGCGCCCTGGAGGCAATAGAGAAAGCACTTTCAGGGCTTCACATTCTAAACTTGACATTAGGGACAAAATAGAGTACTCTAAAATAGCAGGAAGTAAAAAATGAGAAGAAAAAGAAAATTATTAAAGCGCCTATTGGATTTGCCGGATACCAGGAAAATAATTGTCATCATAGGTCCCCGGCAGTCGGGGAAAACGACACTCTTACAATTAATCAGGAATTCCATCCAGGAAATGGGGCATAAAAGTCTTTTCCTGGATATCGATCTCTTTTCAGATTTCGAAAAGATCGCCAAATATGAAAACATAATCAATACATTGAAACTTCACGGGTTTAAAGAAGGGAGTAATGAACCGTTTTTTTTGTTCCTGGATGAATTTCAGCGTTATGAAGATGTGTCGGTGATTCTAAAGAATCTTTACGACCACCAGGAAAATTTAAAAATCTATGCCACTGGTTCTTCCTCTCTAACGATTAAGCAATCGATCCAGGAATCGTTAGCCGGACGAAAATTGATTTATAACCTTTATCCCCTGGATTTCGAGGAATTTCTGGATTTTCGCGATGATGAATCGGCAGTGGAGCTTTATCGCAATAGTTCTTCCCTTAACGGGAAAAATTTGGGAAGCATCCTTGTTAAATTGACGGATTATCTGAAAGAGTTTATGGTTTTTGGCGGCTATCCGGAAGTAGTGCTGACAGAGGGGGCGGAAGCCAAAAGGGAAATATTGCGAAGTATCTTCGATCTCTATGTTAAAAAGGAATTGGTGGAATATTTAAAAATCGAAAAAATCTACCCGGTGAAATTAATCATCGAATACCTGGCCATCAATAATGGTCAAAAGGTGAAATATGATGAATTGTCGAAAATCTCCGGTTTATCTCAGAAAATGGTAAAGCAATATCTCGATATCCTGGAAGAAACCTTTTTAATCCAGACTATTCGTCCCTTTTTTACGAACAAAAATAAGGAACTGATTAAAATACCGAAAATTTATTTTATTGATCCAGGGGTGGCCAATTATTTCGTAAAAAATTTTAATCCCCTTGAATTGAGAAAGGATGCCGGGTTTCTTTTTGAAAACTTTATTTTCAGCGAAGTGCTTAAAAAGGGGGCAGAATCAACAGGATTAAAATTCTGGGGGGATAAGAATCAGCGGGAAGTGGACCTGGTCATCGATAACCCGGCCCGCTTAATTGCCCTGGAGATGAAATACAAGGAAAGGATAAAAGACGTCGATTTTTCAGGTTTGCAAGCTTTTGATAGCATGTATGGAGATCGGGGGCCGGATCTTTTCCTGGTTAATATCGGGGAGCAGTATAAACATGACCGTATCCAGGTAAGTTTGCCTTTTCACATCATCCCGTGATTCTTTTTTATTTGATGAAAAATGAAAATTGCCACCAAGACATGCCAGTACAAGGCACCAAGCTTTTTTCGCGGTCCTTGGCGTTCTTCGCGGCTCAAAGTTCAGTGTTTTCTGTGGGCATATATTTCCGTCCGTGAGTGTCCGTGTTGCCGTTTCGTCCGTGGCAAAAATTTTTTTTCTTGAATTTTTTTTTGAAATATGGTATTCAATACTCTTAAAGCATGGAACTTCTTGATGAAGAGGAGCCCTGACATTTTTGCAGAAAAAGTGGAGCGGGTGGTTTTAGCGAGTGTATCACCCCTATGGCGGAAGCTTATGAGAATGTATGCGTGGCTTTCAAAACCGAATTTGGAAAGCATGTGCTAATCACTTTTACCAATGCAGCCGAAGATAGCGGTTTGATGGGAATAAAATTTCAAAAGTGAAGATAGAATCATGAAGTTTGAACAACTTATCGAAGGTATAGAAAATCTGCAAAAAGAACTACTAAATAGAACGGCGGTACAGGTCAACACTAATTTGACTATCCGTAATTGGATGATTGGTTTATACATAATACGATACGAACAGGGTGGTGAAGACCGGGCCAAATATGGTGACAAACTCTTTGAGGAGTTGGCGGATAGACTTAAAAAAAGTAAATTAAAAGGACTCTCCTCTACAAACTTGAGGCTATGCCGTCAGTTCTGTAAAGTCTATCCACAGATGAGAGAAATAATCAGCCCAATTGTTCAAGGGGGCAGTATAGAACTACCGGAAGTAATTCATCAGTCAGTGACTGATGAATTGCATGAGGGTATCATTCAAAAAAAAATATCAAACACTCTGAGCATGGAATTAATGTTGAAGCATCTCTCTTTCACCCATTTTGCGGAGTTGGTAAAAATAGATAATCTCTTAAAAAGAACCTTTTATGAGATAGAAGGGATCAAAGGCAAGTGGAGTGTGCGGCAGCTCAAACGTCAAATCGAGACCTTGCTATTTGAGCGGACAGGATTGTCTAAGGATAAAGTACAATTATTAGAAAATGTACACTTACAAAATGACAATATAAGTATAAGTGGGATTCTCCGTGATCCCTATATTCTTGAATTCACTGGTTTACAAGAAAAACCACAATACAACGAAAATGATCTGGAGAGCGCATTAATGGAGCACTTACAGACCTTCTTGCTGGAATTGGGGCACGGTTTCTGTTTCGAGGGGAGGCAAAAGAGGTTCACCA
Organism: Acidobacteriota bacterium; assembly: GCA_030837085.1. GTDB lineage: Bacteria > Acidobacteriota > Aminicenantia > UBA2199 > UBA2199 > JAKAGC01. The sequence goes on from JAUPLE010000369.1 coordinate 3,427, forward strand.
TCGACAATGAGCACTATTATGTCGATATGGTATTCTATCACAAATATCTCAGATGTCAGGTCTTAATCGATCTGAAAGTAGGGAAGTTCTCACATCAGGATGCCGGGCAAATGAACTTTTATTTGAGCTATTTCGCTGAAAACGAGACCCCCGTAGGTGATAATCCGCCCATTGGAATCATTTTATGTACAGATAAAAATGAAACTGTTGTCAAATACGCCACTACAAAAATCGATCACGATTTATTTATTTCCAAATACCTCGTCGAACTCCCCGAAGAAGAAGAATTACGAGCATTGATCGAAAATGACCGAACTCTCTTATTAAACGAACCCAAGTAAGAAAGATTAAATCCGTGGAAATCTGTGTGAATCTGTGGACCTGTTTTACAACGACTTGCTCAATGAGAATAAAAGAATTGACTCCTAAACCTGATTGGACATTGGCAATTGTTTTTGACGATGGCCGAAATGGTATATTTAATGTAGCTCCCTACCTGGAATTTGAAGCATTCTCCGATCTAAAAAACGCTGATGAATTCATGAAAGTTTTTAATGGCGGATATTTTGTGGAATGGGAATGCGGTGCTGATTTATCGGCGGATACGATTGAGGCGAAAATGAAAATAGCCTGAAGGCAGAGCAAAAAGTTATATGGCTAGGTCCCGGGGAGGAAGCTTATTCCCATAAATAACAGCCAAGGGCAAATTCGCGACACACTGCGTAGCGAATTTGAGGAGGAAGAGGCCGCTTTTTTAAAGGGCATTTTGAGCCTTTGAATTTGGGATTTGTTTCGGATTTCGTGTTTCGGATTTCGGATTTATTTTTTGGCGGTCCTTGGCGTTCTTCGCGGCTAAAGTTTTTCTGTGGCAAAAAATTTTTCCTTCTTGCTTTTCTGATTTTGATGTAGTATAAATTGTTCTTAAAACGTGGAACTTCTTGATGAAGAGGAACCCTGACATTTTTGCAGAAAAAGTGGAGCGGGTGGTTTTAGCGAGTGTATCACCCCAA
>JAUPLE010000370.1 GCA_030837085.1 Acidobacteriota bacterium
ACACGGACACTCACGGACAGTTTTTTCGCTCTTCTGCTTTTTCCTTTTCCTGCCATTAGATCTTTGCAAGGTTATAACTTATGTTCCGTCCCTTTCCTTGATTGGCTGCAAGGATTCCTTTACTCACCAGGTCGGCCATCTCCCGGTAAGCTGTGGCGCGGCTTACCCTGGTCATGGATACATATTTTCGCGTCGTCAATCCGCCTTCAAAACCACCTGGCCCTGCATCCAACAAACGACTAATCACCTTTCGCTGGTTATCTGACAGGGACGTTTGCCCATACCTCTGCCAAAAAGCCGCCTTTGCTAAAACACCTGCTACCAGGGTTTCCGAATAACCGATGGCCCTCTCCATACAACCCAGGAACCACAAAAGCCACTCTGTAATATCACCGTCTCCTTTCTGGGTTTGTTCCAGGATATCATAATACATCTCCCGTTCGGCCATGATGCGATTTGCTAAACTATAAAATCGTGTCACTAATCTTTCATCTTGCGCCAGCGCCATGTCTGTCAATGCCCTGGCAATACGGCCGTTACCGTCTTCAAAGGGATGGATAGTAATGAAATAAAAATGTCCGATCCCTGCCCGCAGCAGCCCTTCTATTTTCCCAGCACTCTCAGTCCACCAGGAAAAAAAATGTTCCATTTCCTTTTCAATTCTATCCGCCGGAGGGGCTTCAAAATGAACCCGCTCTCGCCCTACAGGGCCTGAAATCACCTGCATGGGCTCAGTTCCCCGCCATTCCCCTGTACGAATATGACGCAAACCCGAGTAACCTGTGGGGAATAATGCTGCTTGCCAGCTTTTCAATCGTTCCGCTGTAAGGGGTTTCTCGTAATGCGTCGCGGCATCCAGCAGCACCTCTACCAATCCATCTGCGTGACGGTTTGCGGGAGGTAATCCCGCGGTAGAAAGTCCCAATCGCCGGGCTACTGAAGAACGCACCGAATCCCGGTCCAATTCCTGGCCTTCGATCGATGAGGTTTTAACCGCCTCTTCAATTAAAATTTCGGCCCGCGCCTCCCGGTTCAGCGACATGCCCAGGCCCTGGACTTTACTTAATAACTGCCCCTGGCTGAAACGGGTTTTTCCCACTGCATCGATCAAACGGTCATCCCGCCATCGGAATCCAGGCCAACTCTTATGCTGCCATATATAAAGCATTAATCGCTCCTAATCGCTTCAAATTTTGAAGCAATTATACGCTTTATTCGCTTCATTTGCAAGTGCAAAACAGGGGGAGATTTTTTTGAATATCTCCTATCCACCTAATTCTTAATAGAGTTCCGGATAAAATTGGAGAGTTGAACCCGGTTCTTGATGTTGAGCTTTCGATAGATGCTATGAATATGAAGTTTTACCGTGGAAAGGGAAATGAAAAGCTGATTGGATATCTCCAGGTTACTCCTCCCCCGGCTAATCAAATCGATGACTTCCTGCTCCCTTTTTGAAATACAGTATTCATCGAACACTTGTTGGAGAGTTGTACCCTTCTCCTCTAGTGACGGGTGTTCCCTGATTTCTTTTTTCAAGTAACGATTGAGGTAGAGCAGGGGCGGCAGAATATAGGATATACTCAAAAAAATCACTATCGATCCACTGATGGCCAGGTGTACACCACCCACATTAAAAACCAACAGTCCCAAGAACCAGAGAATCCCGAAGCCCATGAATGCCTGCCGTTTGGCCATATCTTTGATCTCTCTTGACCTGTTGACCAGGTAAGCCATGGTACAAAACCGGATAACGATCCCCGCCATGTCGGCCAATTCTACCATCATGAAATTCACAATGAAGTCGTGAAACTGTATTTCCCTGGAATTTAAGAGATGTAGAAAGAACAACAACGCCGCGGCACAGTAAAAACCCCAACCGGAGAAGTAAATCCATTTAAACCGGGCGGAAACTTTTTTCCCCAGCATTTCATTTACAAATTTAATCATCAAGAACATGCTGATGATCGCCAGCGGCCATAAAGCGAACACAAAATTGAAACCGGAAAATTTCGCCATCTGCCATTCACTGAGATCAATCACTCTCAAAAGAGTTTTCAGCATGATCCGGGTAGCGAAATTACCTACACTGAACAAGAGTACATAGTAAAACAGTGTTGAGAGGAAGGTATGTGGGTATTTTTTTTTCCTCCCGAAGACCACGGCAATATTACCCGCTGCCAGGATCCCAAAGAAAAAATAGGAAAAAATTGTACCCGGAGTCATACTGGTTTTATACCATCAAATCCCCAAAAAGTAAAGAATCAATCCATAAAACTAAAGTACAGTTTTCAAGAATTAACCTATAGTTGTATTGAAAAACAACGATTTAGACGCTATCCTTCCCATATCCTGTACGGTGAAAATTTAAAATATGGAGGAATAAAAAAATGATTAATAAAAAATTGATCGTCTTCATTTTAATGCTGGTGTGGCTGTTGTGGATCGTGGCGAGTTTTGTTTTTCCCGCCGGTCCCGATAATCCCGAAAACTCAAATATCTTGAAAGGTTTGAAAAAACCGGATATGATCGCTATTGACGGGAAAGAACTCTATGTCATCGAAGGTGCGTCCATTTTCGTATATTCACTCAACGACTTGCGCTTAATACGCAAATTCGGTGAAGAAGGAAACGGGAAAGGCGAACTCCCTATCCCTTTTGAAGGTGCAAATACCATCCGACTTTACCCCGGTTACCTCCTCGCTGAAAGCGAAAGGAAATTAATATTTTTTTCCAGGGACGGCAGCGTTATCAAAGAAAAATCTAAACCCTGGGAAGCCACCCAATTCACACCGGTAGGGGAAAATTTCATTTCCGAAAAATATTTTCATGATACCGATACCAATATCCAGTACACTAAACTTATGCTCTATAACAAGGACCTGGAAGAGATAAAGGAACTATACAGGCAGAAATGGTTCCAGCAGTATAGAAGCCGTGATAAGAAAAATTTTCAGATCGAATTGTTCAGCGATTACTTGAATTTTGAAGTCTATGACGGTAAAATTTTTGTTGAAAAGAGTTCTGAAGGTTTTCTTATTGATGTATATAACAGCGAAGGGAATAAATTGTACTCCATCCAAAAGGAATACTCAAAAGACAGCGTCACCGAGGCCGATAGAACGGCTGCTTTTACCTGTTTGAGGAATGACAACAAGTCCAAATTAATGATTAAAATAATGGGTAGCTGGGAGGAAGTATTAAAACGAATGAAAGTGGTTTATCCCAGTTTTAAACCGCCGATATGGGACATCGAAATCGCTGATGGAAAACTCTACGTCCAGACATTCAAACGAATGGAAAACAAAGACGAATTTATCATCATGGACCTGGAGGGAAACATTCTCCGTTCCGTTTATCTACCGGTGTTCCTGCGGCCGGGGGTGGAAGAGAACATGTACGGCGTTCGGTATCAAGTGTTTGTCGGAGATAAATTTTATTATTTAAAAGAAAACAACGGCGCCTGGGAGCTGAACACTGCACAGATAGAAAAGTAGGCCCTGAAAATAGTGGGAAATTTTTCTTGCAAATATTTCTAATATTTCTTGCATGTCCCCTTTTTGCTCCTTTTTGCTTTCCCCGCGCCGCGGGGTTTTGCTTGATTATTGCTATTTGTGGTATAATGGACCCTGCAAATAATGTTTTAACTTGAAAGAGGTTTAAAAAATGACAAAAGCAAAAGTGGCCATCTTAAGAACGAAACCTGAAACGGTCCTGGAAGACTACCGCAAACTGTGCCAATTGGCCGGTATGGAAAAGGCGCTGGATAAATCCACGAAAACCATCTTAAAAGACAATATCACCTGGCACAACGTCTACCCCGGGGTCAATACCACCCCCTGGCAACTGGAAGGTACTATCCTGGCCTTGAAAGACGCCGGGCATAATGACCTGGTTGCCGTTCACAATCGTACCGTGGTCACCATCGCGGAAAAAGGTGAAGAAGACCTTAAGTTTAAACCTATTTATAAAAAATTCGCAATCCCGGTCCTCTACAACTTCAAAGAAGAAGATATGAAATGGATCGAGTATCAACCGAAATTCAAAACCCTGGCCCTTCATAAGATATTCCCCAAAGGTATCCGCATCCCGGATTACTTTATGGGAAAAAATATCGTCCATTTGCCCACCATAAAAACCCACTCTTACACCACTTATACAGGCGCTTTAAAAAACGCTTTCGGCGGTCTATTAAACTATCACCGCCACTATACCCACACATGGATCCACGAAACGCTGGTAGACCTTCTGGCCATCGGCCGGGAAATCCATTCGGGCATGTTTGCCACCATGGACGGCACCACGGCAGGCTCAGGCCCCGGTCCCCGCACCGTAATCCCCCACGACAAAAACATTATCCTGGCTTCCGCCGACCAGGTAGCCATCGACGCCGTGGCCGCCAAATTGATGGGCTTTGATTGGCGAAAACTTCCCTGCATCGCCCTCTCCCATGAACATAAACTGGGCGTCGGCGACCCAACGGAAATCGAACTGGTAGGCGATGTAGACGCCGCCAACGAAAATTGGAACTTCAAAGTCGGCGTGAACCTGGCCACGGGCGCGGGCCGCGTCTTCTGGCATGATACTCCCTTAAAATACCTCCAAAAACTCTTCTTCCATACTCCCCTGGTGAACCTATTTATCTTCGCCTCGGAAACCTACCACGATAAACTCTGGTACAGGTTCAATGGACCCAAAATCGTCAATAAATGGCTCTCCGAATCGGAATGGGGCAAACTTTTCGCAAACTGCCCAAAGTAAGAGAATTCAATGATGAATGATGAATGATGAACGATAAATCGAGAATAAAACCATGAAATATAAAAAGACCCTCGAAATCCTTATTATTATATCCCTGGTGGCAACGCTCCTATATATTTTGATCGGCCTGAAAAAGAAAACACCATCGGAATTTACCGGCGAATTAAAAGTCGACGGCGAAACCATGGTCCACGCCACCTACGACAAAGAACACCGGAAAGCCATGGAACTGAAATGCACGGAAGCCATCAATGAATCGGAAGACAAAACCGACATGAAAAACATCGAGGGCGTTATTTATAAAAAAGGCCGCATGAATAAAGATATCAGCGTTGCCGGGAAGAGCGGTTACGTGGCCAATAATTCCCAGAACTTTTTTCTCGAAGGCGACGCCAAAGTGACTTCCGAAGACTTTTCCCTCATAGGTCCCTCTTTCCTCTTAGAAGGCCAGGCCGAAATGAGTTCGGAAAATAAAGTGGACTATAAAGCCAAAGACCTACAGGGGATAGCTACCAATGGGATAAGGTATTACTTGAAACTCAATATCCTCCAACTCTTCAATACCCGCGGACGTTACAAACGGGATAACCGGGATTTCGATTTCACCACGGAAACCTTGTGGGTTATCGATAAAGATAAAATGATCGTTATGGAGAAAAATACCGTTATCCGGGAAGCAAATTCTATCCTTAGAAGCAACTGGATGTCGCTTAAATTCACGGGAAACTTCGAACATATCTCGGAAGCCACCACGCAAAAAGGCAGCTACTTCTACCTGGAAGACAAAGAAAAAAAAGAGATCAAGGAGATTAAATCGGAAAATATTTCCAGCTACTACAATGACTCCGGGAAATTGTCCAGGGTCCTGGTAATGCAAAACGGTGAGATTATACTTAAAAGTAAAACCGATCATTTAATGATCAACTCCGATAAAATTGAGATGTTTTTCGACCCGGAGTCAGGCAAAGCGACCCGGATCGATATTCCTACTCCCGGCCAGGTGGATAATACAGGCAAAACAAAATTCAGGATCACTGCCGACGCGATTAACGCCGCTTATAACAAGAAAGGAGAACTCTCCACCTGCGCAGGCAAAGGAAACACTGTTTTTATTATCGACGAATATCACGGCGCCGCGGATAGACTCTTTTACGATATCGCAAGAGATTCGATTACCATGACCGGCCCCAATGCCCAGGTCATTAACGGGGACAGCAATACTTTTAACTCCACCAAATTTAATGTGGATACCAGGCAGAGAATTTTATCATCCTCGGACGGGGTGAAATCGACGATCCTTTTAAAGAAAAAAAATGTACTTTTCTCAGAAGCGCCCATGTTTTTAAACGCCAAAGAATTCAGGATACTGGAAAAGAAAAAAAAATTCAGGTATGACACCCGCGTCCAGTTAATGCAGGATGATATCTCATTAAACACCGACACCCTGGAAATTACCGATGAAAACCAGATCGAAGCCAATGGCAAGGTTTCTTTATCTTTCAAGAATAGGGACAGCGATGGGAAGGATATTGCCATCAAGGCGGATAATATTGCGTTTAACGCCCGGGAACGGAATATCGATATCACCGGTAACGCCGCTATAAAAAGCGCTGAAACCCTGCTAAAGGCAAACCACCTGGTAGTACGATTTAATGAAACAAATGGCATAACCGACATATCGGGCGATGGAGATATCGAATTTTTGAAAGACGATTTATCCGGAACAGCCGGCAAGGTGCAATGGCTGTTCGGTAAAGAAATGATGATCCTGAAAAATTCGCCCCGGGTCGCGAAAAAGACCGGCGGCGCTACTTCGGGAAAAGAACTGGAAATCGATTTGAAAACCAACACTATAAAAATCCTTTCCGGCAGTTCCGAACGTTCGGAAACAATCATCCAGTAAGGAAAAAGGAAGAGCAGAAACGAGGAAGAGCGGAAGGGCTCTTCCTCACTACCTTATCTTACAATCCCAGTTCTCCACAAATTTTATGCATGGCGTTTAGGCAGGTTTGCAGGAATTCGTCCAGTTCTACGCCCATTTTGATGCATTCCTGCATTTGCTCCCGGTTGGCGCCTTTGGCAAAAGCGCTTTCTTTAAATCGCTTTTTCATACGTTTTAGATCGACGTTTTCCAGTTTCTTACTGGGATGCATCAGGGCGCAGGCAGTAATAAAGCCGGAGGTAGGGTCTACCACATAGAGGGCAATATCCATCCGGGATTTCAACTCCGCCTTATGATCGTGACCTTTGATGGCGTGAAGGATGTCTTCATCGAGATTGTATTCCTGGAGCATGGCCACGGTTTTCAAGGCATGATTCGGCGGATCATTGTAAGTAGAATCGTAATCCAGGTCATGCAGTAGGCCGGCGAGTCCCCATTTTTCCACATCTTCGCCGAACTTAGCGGCAAATTCTCGCATACAGGCTTCGACGGCCAGGGAATGCTTGACCAGGTTCTCTCCTTTTAAATGCTTCTTAACCAGTTCGAATGCTTCGTTTCGGTCCATTTTCGTTATCTTTCCATTTATGATTAAACATTAATAATTGGCTATTTCCAATTGACGAGTAAAATGGGGCGGCGTCCCAACCCTCTTTGCACGGCCCAGGGTTTTCCTTCTTTGAAGACAGTGTCTCCAATCTTTGTTTTTTTTGCACGTTTTTTTGAGGTATTAGTAAAATGACAAGACGCAATGGCGGAGAGGGTGGGATTCGAACCCACGGTCCCGGTCACCCAGGACAACTGCTTAGCAGGCAGCCCGATTCAGCCTCTCTCGCACCTCTCCGCACGTTAGCGTGTCAGTGTGTCAGCACTTTTTCTCGGGAACTATTTGCCGAGGAGGGGACTCGAACCCCTACAGGTGTTACCCCACAAGCACCTCAAGCTTGCGTGTCTACCAATTCCACCACCTCGGCGTGCTTGTATATAATCTTAAATTAATCGGTTTACTTTTTTTCAGCGTCCGGGGTTGTCTTCTCCGGCGTCGGCGCTTTGGTTTCTACTTTCTGTTCCTGTTTCACATCATCTGAACTCAACACGGTTCTTGAACTACCTTTTTTGGCCGCCATTATCCATAAGGTTAGAGATGTCACCATAAAAAGAATCGCCAGCGTCGTGGTCATCTTGGACAAAAATGAAGCCGCACCCCTGGGACCAAAGGTAGACTGACTTCCAACGCCGCCAAAGGCGCCCGCCAGGTCGGCGCTTTTCCCGCTCTGCAGCAATACGATTACTATCAACAGCACACAAACAACAATATGCAAAAACAATACAATTCCTTCCACAATTGCCTCCTATCTTATGGATGAATTTAACAACTGAACTGAATTCTCAATTATAACAGAAAATGCATCAACTTTCAAGGAGGCGCCGCCAACAAGTACACCATTTATGTCATTTTGTGAGAGGATAGCGAGACTATTTTCCGGCTTAACAGAGCCTCCATAGAGTATTCTCACGATCTCCGGATTCCCTGTTTTTTCGTGCAAAATTTTTCTGATAAAGGCATGGGCTTCCTGCGCCTGTTCCGGTGAGGCGTTTCTACCGGTGCCGATGGCCCAGATAGGCTCATAAGCAATAACAATCCGCGCTGCTTCCCCGGGAGTTAAACCGCAAAGGTCTTTTGCCAGTTGTTCCTCTATCCGGGCAAAGGTTTTCCCTGCTTCCCGCTCTTCAAGTGTTTCGCCGATGCACAAAACCGGGATGAATCCATGGACCAGGGCAGCTTTGATTTTTTTGTTGATATTTTCGTCGCTCTCGTGGAACAGTTGCCGCCGTTCCGAATGACCGATCAACACATAATCTACGACATTTTTGAGCATCAGGGGGGAAATTTCACCGGTGTAAGCGCCCTGGTCTTCGAAATAAAAGTCCTGGGCGCCGGTTTTTATTCGCGGGGAAAGCCCTTTCACGGGATATAATGACGTGAAAGGTGGAAAAACCAGCACTTCGATAAGGTCGTCCGGGAAATGACCGGCCGCCCCCAATTTCTCATCTAGTTGTGTGATGAACGAGATGCTCTCTTCAACGGTCTTGAACATCTTCCAGTTTCCGGCGATAATGTAATCTTTCATGATCGGTTATTCCTCGGGAAGCGCTTCGATGCCGGGTAACTTTAGCCCTGCCAGGAACTCCAGGGCTGCGCCGCCCCCGGTGGACAGGTGGGTGAAGTGGTCGGCGACGCCGGCTTTGTTAATAGCTGCCGTCGTATCACCCCCACCGACGATAGTAATGGCTGAACCGGAAGCTACAGCCCGGGCGATTTCAATGGTCCCGGCGGAAAAGGTTTCCAACTCGAATACCCCTAATGGACCATTCCAGACGATCAACTGGGCGTCTTTCAACTCCTGGGTATAGAGTTGGATGGTCTCGAACCCGATATCCAGGCCCATCATCTCATCGGGAATTTCTTCGCCCCGTTTGATCATGCGGATCGTCACTTCCGGCTCGATGGCATAGGAGGCGATGTGATCCACGGGCAGCAGCAATTTGATCTCTTTTTTTGCTGCTTTTTCTATTATCTCTTTGCAGAGCGGTATTACATTTTCTTCTACTTCAGAGCGCCCGACATTGGCTCCCTTTGCTTTCAGGAAACTATACGCCATGGCCCCGCCGATGAGGATTTTGCGGGCCTTTTGCATCAGGTTTTGAATAAGGGGGAGTTTATCAGAGACTTTGGCCCCGCCCAGGATAACAGTGTAATTCTTGGGTGGGTTTTCCAGTGCCATGCTGAGGGCCTCGACTTCTTTATTTAACAGGAAACCCGCGACAGAGAGGGGAACAAATTGGGTTATGGCCTGGATAGACGCATGGGCGCGGTGGGAAGCGGCAAAGGCATCGTTAACGTAAATGTCGATATCTTTTGCCAGTTCCCGGGCAAAATCCGGGTCATTGGTGGTTTCACCCGGATGGAAGCGGAGATTCTGTAATAAAAGAATTTCTCCTTCTTTTAACCGGGCTTTAGCGGCGTCGATTTCTTTACCGATGATTTCGCCGGGGAATTGGACCTCCCGGCCCAGCAGTTTGGCTAACCGCTGGGCCACGGGTTTCAGGGTTAAATCGTTCTTTTTCTTTCCTTCAGGTCTGCCCAGGTGGGAAGCGCAAACAATTTTTGCCCCGTTTTCCATCAGGAGCCGCAGGGTTGGCAGCGCCGTTTTGATCCGGGTATCGTCGGTTATCTCCCGCGCATCGGTCAACGGTACATTAAAGTCGACCCTGACAAACACACGTTTACCTTTCACATCGATGTTTTCAATTGATCTCTTTTTCATTTTTCTAGTTTTCTTTGCAAATCTTTAAAATTAAATCTTTGAGCCTGCAGGAATATCCCCATTCATTATCGTACCACGCCAGCACTTTGATCATGCTGTCGCTGATAACGGTGATAAATTCAGCGTCGATAATGGCGGAGTGGCTATTGCCGATGATGTCCGTGGACACCAACGGATCGTCGGAATATTCCAGGATACCATTCAGCTTATTTTCCGCTGCCTCTTTGAACAACCGGTTAAGTTGTTCCTCGGAAGCGGGTTTTTCCAGTTGAACCACCAGGTCTACCAGGGAACCGTTGGGCGTGGGAACCCGGATGGAACTGCCGGTGATTTTGCCTTTTAATTCGGGTATCACCAGGCCGATGGCTTTGGCTGCGCCGGTGGTGGTAGGAATGATATTTAATGCCGCGGCCCGGGCGCGCCGTAAATCTTTGTGCGGCAGGTCCAGGATTTTCTGGTCATTGGTATAGGCATGAATGGTGGTCATGTTTCCCTGGACGATCCCGAAATTGTCATGGAGAATCTTAGCCACCGGCGCTACGCAGTTGGTAGTGCAGGACGCATTGGAAATAACATGATGGCTGGAATGGTTGTAATCATGATCATTCACTCCCATCACAATGGTAATATCCGGGTCTGTGGCCGGGGCGGAAATGATTACTTTCAGGGCGCCTGCCTTTAAATGCTTGGCCAGGTCTTCCCGATTCTTAAATACGCCGGTGGATTCCACGACCAGGTCGACTCCCAACGCTTTCCACGGCAGGGCTGCAGGGTCTTTCTGGGCAAAAACTTTTATCTCTTTCCCATTGACCACAATGCTGTCTTCTTTCGCCTGGACTTTCCCGTTGAACCTGCCAAATATGCTGTCATATTTTAGCAAGTGCGCCAGGGTGGCCGGGGATGTGATATCATTGACGGCCACTATTTCATAAGATGTTTGATCCATGCTGGTTCTGAAGAAGTTTCTTCCGATTCTTCCGAAGCCATTAATTACTACTTTATAACTCATTTATTTCCTCCTAAAATTTAGTAGTATTTAAAAATTATCATAAGATTGGGATATTTACAAGTCTTTCGTTGATTTTTTTTTATTCTGGATTTTTCCGCGCATCTCGCATCCGCCCAATTTTGGATATTGTCTTTTTCTGCTTTTTATGTTAATACATATTATGGCCAAAAAAAAATTCGGAATAATTTTAGCAGGTGGTCAGGGCACGCGGTTTTGGCCCTGGAGTACGGAAGATAAACCCAAACAATTCCTGCCTATTGTCGGGAATGAACCGTTGATTACCCAGACCTTTCACCGGTTAACAAAAACCATACCGCCGGGAAATATTTTTGTTGTGGCGGATAAGAAATACCTGGGGCTGGTGGAGGAAGCCATCCCGGGATTCAAGCAAGCCAATTTTATCGCTGAACCGTCGCCGAAAAATACCGCTCCCTGCTTGATATTGTCGAATATTGTGCTTTCACATATCGAAAATGACGCCAATGTGGCGGTGGTGCCGGCGGATCATTTTATACCGGACGAAGATATCTTTGCGGCCCAATTGAAAGATGCCCTGAACTTCGCGAACAATCAATATATTATCACCTCCGGCATCAAGCCCACATCGCCGCATACAGGATACGGATACATCAAATTTACAGTCGACTCAGCTTCACACACAGGTGATACGGAATTTTTCGCCGTGGAGGCCTTTCGAGAGAAACCTTCCCTTGAAGTGGCCGAGCAATACCTTGCTAAAGGGAATTATTATTGGAATTCCGGGATGTTCTTCTATAATTTGAAATTCTTTAAACAGCTCCTTGAGACATATTCCCCTTATTACTACGGCCAATACCTGGAACTGGAAAAAGCCTTTCAAGATAGGAAAAAGTTTGAAGATACCTACAATGCAATCGAGCCGGAATCCATTGATTATGCCTTGATGGAGAAAGCAAAAGAAGTGAAGATGTTCCAGGCGGGGTTCCAGTGGAGCGATGTAGGCGCATGGTCCAGCGTCTATGAATTGAATCCTAAAGATGGGCAGGGAAATGCGGCGAAGAAGAAGAATAATATTTTCATTGATTCGGAAAACTCGCTGGTTTTTTCCACGGATGAGAAACCCATTGCCGTGATCGGGTTGGAAAATATTGCCGTGATCAATACGGGAAACGGCATCCTGGTAGCGGATTTAAATCATTTGCAGAAGGTCAAAGAGGTAACCAGAAAGTTAAAAAATGATGAACGATGAATTAGGGTTCAGGGAGTTGAGAATTCATCTTTTTTCTGTGTTTTCTGCGTAGCCTGTGGGCTTGTTTTTGCTTTGAATTTGCTTCGTATTTCGGATTTCGAATTTATTTAAAGGGTGGGCCCGCGGCCCGGGTCAATTAAACGGGCAGACTTCAAAAATTTTGCCACCAAGGCACAAAGGCACAAAGTAACAATAATTGTTAATGGTTAATAAAAAAGTAAATATAAAGCTGCATTAATGCCAGCGCGTAAAGAGCGGCCATGATATCGTCCAGCATAATCCCCAAT
>JAUPLE010000371.1 GCA_030837085.1 Acidobacteriota bacterium
AGGGATCGAGGAGAAAAACCGGAAATATATATTCGACCCCTTTTTTACCACTAAAAGGGACAGCGGCGGTACAGGTCTCGGTCTTTCTATTTCTTTACAGATTATTCAAGAGCATGAAGGCACCCTGATGGTAGAATCAATTGCGGGTAAAGGAACCACCATTATTATTAATCTAAAGGTGATTTCATTTGAAAGAGAGAAATAAATTTTACTGGAGGTTAAAAAATGGACGAGGAGCTATTCCCGGAATTACCAGTGCTCGTTGTGGATGATGAACTAGACTTTTTAAAAAGCTTGCGTTTCGTTTTGAAAACAAACGGGGTAACCAACGTAGAGTGCTGCCAGGACAGCCGGGAAGTGATGCCGCGTCTTAAAAAAAAGAAGTTTTCTGTTATCTTACTTGATCTTCTAATGCCTCTTTACATCAGCGGCGAGGAACTGCTCCCGGAAATAGTCGAGCAGTACCCGGAAATCCCGGTAATAATTGTTACTGCACATGCAAATATTGAAACTGCAAAGAATTGTATGAAAAATGGAGCCCTTGACTATTTAATGAAACCCTTCGAAACCAAAGACGTGCTTAAAAAAATTAATGATGCTTTATATTTAAGGGCTTTCAGCAAAGAAATCATTCTCTTAAAAAGGGATATGTTCTCTGATGGCCTCCCAAAACCAACAACTTTCCCGGATATTACCAGCCGCAGCGAAAAAATGCAACCGATTTTTCAAACGATCGGATTAATCGCCGTCACTTCAATGCCGATACTGATACAGGGTGAGCCAGGTGTGGGAAAAAAATTTATTGCACGGGAAATCCATAAGCAAAGCCGCAGAAAAGGGAAATTTATTGAATTCAATACTGCCGGGGTGGATGACAATTCTTTTGACCATATACTGCTTAAAGAAAAAGAAGGACTGCTTGAAGAAGCCCGGGATGGAACTCTTTTTTTTAATGAAATCGCTAATCTGCCAATAAAATCCCAGGTTAAACTGTACCACTTGATCAAGGATTGGGAATATTTACCACCTGGTTCGGATAAACCGGTATCCACCAGTGTTCGTATCATTGCGGCAACCAATAAGAACCTCACAACCTTGATAAAAACCAATGATTTCCGGCATGAACTATATTCTCTTTTAAAGGCCAATGATATTAATATCCCCCCCTTAAGAGAACATAAGGAGGATATCCCTTTACTTTTAGACTATTTTTTGAACCAGGCTGCAGAAGAAAGCGGGATAAAAAAACCACAAGTATCGGAAGAAATATATACCCTTCTTAAGCAATACAATTTCCCCGGTAATATCGGTGAACTAAAAAATATGGCATATGAGGCGGTAAGGAGTCATAAATCGGGCAATCTTACAGCGACTGTTTTTGAAGAAAAAATAAAAAATCGACCACCTTTTTCATACACCAGAATTGCAATCCCCGCGGATAAAAAAGTTTTTTTTGAAAAGAACTTGCCTACATTTGCTGAAATGGATGCAATTTATATCGATGAGGTTATAAATCGCTCTGGAGGTAATCTATATAAAGCCGCAGGATTAGCAGGATTAGATAGAAAAGAATTTGCTCATCGCCTTAAAAGAATAAAGAAATACATAAAAGGGAAAAAAGAATGATGCCGTCAGTAGATTATAAATATTTAGGTATATAGCGGAGGTGAACATATGGAAGAGGAAGTTTACCCGGAATCACCCATATTGATTGTAGATGATGAACCGGAATTTCTAAAGAGTATAAATTTTTGTTTACGTTCAGAAGGTATAACAAATGTCGAATGCTGCCAGGATAGCCGTAATGTGATGCCCTTACTTAAGAAAAAAAATTACTCTATTATTCTGCTAGATATATTAATGCCCAACATTTCAGGCGATAAATTGTTCCATTTAATTGTTGATAAATATCCGTATATTCCGATAATTATTTTAACAGCAGTAAAGGAGATAAAAGATACATTTAAAAAAATGAAGGATGAATCCTTTGATTACTTGGTAAAAACTATGGATACTTTCATGATTATAGAAAAAATTCATCAGGCAATTAATTATCGAGCTGACTTCCCGGAAATGGTTACAGTTAGTAAAAAAATGATGTATATATTCAAAAAAATAAGGAACGCATCAAAAGCCTCAATTGAGGTGTTGATTACTGGAGAAGCCGGCGTCGGAAAAGAATTGGCAGCACGAGCAATTCATAGATTAAGCCAACAAAAAGGGGATATCATTAAGGTTAATTTCTCAGCCAAAGATAATCATTTATTTCAAGATAAACTTTTTGGTCACAATAAAGGAGTAATCAAAGATGCGTATATAGATATAGATGGGAATATTAAACAGGCTGAAGAGGGTACTCTTTTTATTGATGAAATCGGTGATTTATCAAAGGGATCGCAACGTAAATTGCTAAGGTTAGTAGAGGAAAAAATGTATTATCAATTAGGGTCTAAAACTCCTATGTACACCACTGCGCGAATTGTTTTAACAACAAAATATGATCTAAAAGCTATGATGGAAGACAGGAAATTTCGTGAAGACCTATATTATCGGTTGCACGAGCATCAAATTCACGTTCCTTCATTAAGAGATCGCAAAGAAGATATTCCCTGTCTTGTGGAATACTTCATCAAAAAAGAATCAAAAAAATATGGTAATAATATCCCAAAAATTACTAATGAAGCCCTTGGAGTTCTGTTTGATTATAATTATCCAGGAAATGTTCGGGAACTAAAAAATATAATTTACCGTGTGGTAAGCACATATCATGATTTACCCGAGCTTCCAGTCGAATTATTCGAGTTGGAAATATCGTCTATAAGAAAAAAAAATAAAAAAATAAAATTGGGCAAAGGTTTAAATAAATTGCTGGAATTGTGGGGAAAACTAAAATGATTTTTGGGGAAATTAGGCACCAGACCATTTTTTCTTGTCTTTTCAGATAGAATCCGAATCGAAAACTCAGAAATAAACGGAGGGCATGAGGTAACGAACGAATCACAAATCCCTCCATGTAGGGGCAGGCCTGTGTGTTTGCCCGATTCCAAGGTTAATGAACCGGAAAAGGGATAATTATTAATAGTCAATTGTTAATGGTTAACTGTTAATGAAACAAATGCCCGCCCACGAATTCCACGAATTAACACGAAAGAAAAACTTAGCCACAGACGAACACGGACACTCAAGGACAGTTTTCATGTCCACGTATGAAGGATTAGGGGACATTCATAACCCAGTTCCACCATCGCAGATCAGTACTGCTTCAATTTCCTCAATACTCGGAAGACTCGATTTTAGATTATCCGGCAGTGCCCTTGTTAACTCAAACTCCGAAACGCCTATTGGTTTATTCATATCCCGCAGGGCGTATTCGGCAAAGATTTTATTTTTCGACTCGCAAAGAATAAGCCCAATTGATGGCTGGTCGCTCTTGTGCCTGAGTAAATCGTCCACGGCAGAGCAATAGAAGTTCATTTTACCGGCATATTCGGGTTTGAATTCGCCTTTTTTCAGTTCTATCACAATAAAACAGCGCAAACGGATATGGTAAAAAAGCAGATCAAGATAGAAGTCCCTGCCGCTCACTTCAAGATGATACTGTCTGCCGACAAATGCGAACCCGGCCCCCAGTTCTATCAGAAATTTTTCTATATGTTTAATCAGTTCTGTTTCCAGCTCCCTTTCCACAAAGGGTTCACTCATGGTAATAAAATCAAAAATATAGGGGTCTTTTAAGTTTTGGCGTACTAAATCAGATTGCGGTGACGGGAGCGTTTTTTCAAAATTGTGAGTGAGAGCGCCCTGTTTCTCATGTGCTTTATTTTTAATCATATCAGCCAGAGTATCACGGCTCCAGCCGTTTCTTATGGTCTGTTCCATATACCAGAACCTGAGATCATTCTCCGCCAGTTTCTGCATCAATAGGATGTTGTGTCCCCATGGGATTTGGGATACAAGTTGTTTCCTCTCTTCCAATTGGGAAACAGCCTGTTTCCCAATTACACTGCTTTCGTATTGTTTATAAAGTTGAACCATAAATTTGATATTGCGCTCAGAGAACCCTTTTTGTTCCGGCAGTTCATTTTGAATATCGCGGGATAATCGAGGGATTACGCTGGCGCCCCATCCTTCATTTTCCTGGCGGTGAGCAATAATTCGTCCAATATCCCAATACATCAGAATCATTTCGGCATTGACCGAGAGAATAGCCTTAGCCTGTGCCTGCTGTATCCGCTTTTTTATATCAGTAAGAAGGCTGCTGTAAAAGAGAACCTTATTCATACCACAGTTCCTTCAAATATCCCGCCAGTTTCAAGAATTTTCTCCCCGGGAATCATCTCAGCATTCCATCCGCTGGTAGAAACATTTGGGGCATTAAATTTGTCTTTGCTGGAAACGTCAGTGTAAGTCATAAGCCCAGTATAACAATAAATCGGTGATATTGTCAATAGATGCGCATAAAAAAATTATGTTCCGTATGCTAACTCCATTTTTGAATATCACCCCGTGAAAAACCACTGAATAGATATGAGGGCTGGGATACCATTAAGGAGGAAGAAAAGGGATAATTATTAATAGTCAAAAAGGCCTCTTGTCCACGTAACGGCGATTACACTGATTAACACAGATTTTCTTCATCATTCA
>JAUPLE010000372.1 GCA_030837085.1 Acidobacteriota bacterium
ATCACATTCACCGGGACATGGAAACCAAAATCCATCGGTTTATGTGGCGCTGCAGCGATGATGATGAAGATGATGAATTGTGGAAGCCCAAAGGATCGTACAAGAATTGGAAATATTACGATCAATATTGGAAAGAAGAGGGCAAAGCCGCTTTCGAGGCGTATATCGATAAAATCAAAGCCGGGAAAGAAGAAAAGTAAGCGGAGTACAATATTCTGTGCTCAAGGTTCAAGGCTCTCATATAGAGTTTTGGACTTTGAGCATGGGGCATTTTATAATAATTTTTTTAAATGTCCTCTTTTTCTACTTCATTTCCCGATCTCCATTCTCACGGTTGACAAATAAAAGCAAAGAGGAATATAATTGATCATATTTAAGGAGTAAACATGTTTTTGGCGCCCTTGAACTATGATAAGTATTTTAATAAGGTCTTCTCTGATGAACGAATCGCAAAGAGGTTCCTGGAAGATTTCCTGGAAACAGGCATAAACGAATTTGAAATGCTGAAAGGCAAACTCCGGGTAACCGACAACGCGTCACTGGTAGAATTCGATTTCCGCTGTAAGATCGATGACGCCTTTGTGGTCCTGGATATGCAGCAGTGGTATAAGCGAGATGTTACCCAGAGATTTTACCTATATCATGCTCTTAATACCGGGCTGCAATTGGAAAAATTACCCTCCAAACGGGTGCTTTACGACTACTCCTATCAAAAATCAAAAAAAGTCGAAGACTACCGCGCCCTGCTCCCGGTTATAACCCTGGTTTGGTTGGCGGATGATTCATTGGGCTTCACGGATGACTATGTGGCTTACACCATGTCCCCGGAAATGGTAACCGAATTTGTCAAGAACGAAAAGCTGTGGCATAAACCGGAAATAATCGATTTATTGAAAGAGCGGGCCAGGCTCCTGGAAGTATTGGATAATCAGGCCAAAGAACTCTATTTCCTGGCGAAAAACCGTTTGATCTTTATGCTGCAAAAGAACACAGTTAAAAATAAAAACAAAGCCAGGTACGTAAAATGGTTTGAATTTGCCGAAAAAACCAAAAACACGGACAATAAAGAAGAGGATTTCCAGGAATACCTGGGCGATGAAATCTTTTGCGAAATGATGAAAAGGCTCGATAAGAAAGAGTTAACCGATGATGATTTTATGTATATCCAGGACGAGAGAAAAATCCGGGAAGAAGTGGAACGGTTCGAACAAGAAATTTATAAAGATGGCGAAAAAAATAAAGCGCTTGAAATTGCGAAAAGATTAAAGGAAAAGGGATTTGATGATGATTTGATTGCGGCGATTTCCGGTTTATCTACGGACGAACTCACGCGGATATAAATAGCACATCTAGTTGGTAGTTAAAATATTTTTCCAGAGAGGTTCTTGCCATTATGAAATACCAGGCATTCATTTCTTACAAGCACAGCGATTTCAGCCGGGGCAAGGTAATTGCTGAAGCTTTTCAGGGATGAAAAAGAAATGTCCTCCGGAAGTAATCTTGGAGCTTCCATCAATCGCGCCCTGGAAAACTCAGAGTACCTCATTTATTTTGCTTCCAAAGAGGCCGCTCAATCCGAATGGGTTCAGAAAGAGCTTCGTAAATGGTGTGGAGAATTAAAATGATGCAGGGACAGGCGAATATACCACTTTCTGCACGACACACGGTTTCATCTTAGTTGGTTTTGAGAAGTCATTGTTTTTTCTTTTTCGATATATTTAATAATTTCTGCACTTCGCGGTCAAAGTCGGATTCTATCAGGCGATCCCGGATGATGCGATATTTTTCATTGGTGAATATTTCCAGGTCGTCAGCCCCATATTAGGTTTTTTACTATCCACTCTCTCGCTGATTATCTCTGCCGCAGTTTTCCCGGTAATAGCAAAATGTAATTTGTTTTGAACCGCGGCAAAAAATTGCCTGGTAATATCTGTGTTTGGGTCGTAGTCGGCGCTGCATTGCGCGTAAATATCGGTTATTTTCTGATACAATCGCCGTTCGCTGGACCGGATGTCGCGAATGCGGGCCAGTTGCTCATCAAAATAATCTTTGCCGAAGATGTTGTCCGGGTTTTTAAGCCGTTCGTCATCCATGGCAAAGCCTTTGATGATATATTCTTTGAGCACCTGTGTCGCCCATATACGAAAATGTGTGGCCTGGACGGAATTAACCCGATAACCGACGGAAATTATGGCATCGAGATTATAGAATACGACATCTCTCATCACTTCTCTTTGACCTTCTGTTTGAACTAGTGCAATTTTTGCACTAGTTGCATCTTTATTTAGTTCGCCTTCCAAAAAAATGTTCTGAATATGCTTGGTGACCACGCTTCTGTCCACGCCGAAAAGTTCAGCAATCTTTGCTTGTGTTAGCCACACGGTTTCATCGCGCAAGAATATCTCAATTTTCACTTTGCCGTTGGGCGTGGTGTAAAGTAAAAATTCTGTGAAGCTGTTTTGTGGAATAATCTGTTTCTTCTTTTTCATAATTTTCTATTATCGCCGGTCTCACCGGGAATACAAGTTTACCACACCATCAAAAAAAGAGTCAAGCCCTTTCGAGGAATCCTTCTTTGTCTGTCACATTAATCCCTGTAAGTAATATCGCCCGATGCTCATTGACCATTTCAAGGATCGTTATATCCGAGATGCCTGGAAAATCTTCAGCAATTGAAAGGACATCATAACCTTCCTCAATAAGGCTTTGAACTATATCCGTATCAATATTTTCGTCAGCTATGAATTGCATAATTGTGTTTCCCCAGGTACAACGTATACTTTTTCTCTTCTGACGGATTCGAGAGCATATTCGATGGCAACCTGGACATCATTGGCGTCGATATTTCTTAAAGAACTGACAATCTGTTCCACGGTCTCACCGGCCTGGAGCCTTTCAAGGATAAGTTCTACCGTAATCCTCGTTCCTTTTATGACCGGTTTTCCCAGCATTACCAGTGGGTTTACTTCAATGCGATCTTCCCAATCCATGTGTTACCTCCGGAGAAGATATTAACTCCTTTGCATGGTTATGTCAACTATAA
>JAUPLE010000373.1 GCA_030837085.1 Acidobacteriota bacterium
AATATTGAAGAGATTAAAAAAGGCGTTGCCTACGGCGTCATCGACGGCGTCACCACCAACCCTTCCCTGCTGGCTAAAGAGAATAAGGGATTTATCCCGTTGATCGAGGAGATTCTCTCCATCGTTCCCGGGCCGGTGTCGGTGGAAGTCACGGCCACCGAAGCGGACGAAATGGTTAAACAGGCCAAAGAATATGCCAAAATATCCGAAAACGTCGTGATCAAAGTCCCCATCAACCTGGAAGGCCTCAAAGTGGTCAAAACCCTGGCCGACCTGGACATCAAAACGAACGTGACCCTAATCTTCTCAACCTCCCAGGCGCTGCTGGCCGCTAAAGCCGGCGCCACCTATGTCTCCCCTTTCGTGGGCCGAATCGACGACATCTCAGGCAACGGCATGGCCCTGGTGGAAGATATCATCCAGGTCTATGATAACTATATGTTCGATACCGAAGTCATCGTGGCTTCGGTGCGCCATCCCCTCCATTTCGTACAGGCCGCTATGATCGGCGCCCATATTGCCACCATCCCTTTCTCCACCCTTGCCAAACTCCTGGACCACCCGCTAACGGATATCGGCATCAATCGCTTCCTGGAAGACTGGAAAAAGGTCAAAAAATAAAAACTATGATTATGATGAATCCCTGAGGAGATCGCAAAGCCCGTGTCTAAAAAATTAAAATTTTTCATCGGTTTTTTTTTACACTTTTACTCCTAACCGGGGCCTATTATTCCTTCAAATACTTCATCTACACCAAAGTCAACGAACGGCTAACCGATAAGATATCCTTTGCCGATTTGAATTTCAGCGTCTTCCCACTGGCCATCAAAGTAGAGAATTTGAAAAACTTCCCCTTGAAAGATGAAAATCTTGTTTCCTTTAAAAATATCAGCCTGGATGTTCCTTTTTGGTCGCTTTTTTCCAGTAATAAAAAGGTGAATCTCAATATTCATAACCCCCGGATACTGTTGAATGAGAAAATATTAAGCAAAAGTGAGAAAGGCTCTTCTAAGAAAATCCCGATTGAAATCGACCGCATTAATATCATTGACGGTGAATTAATCTATAACACCAGCGGTCTGGTTGTCAACCTGTTGAAATTCAATTTAAGCTCGTATACCAGGGCCGGCCAGACTATGTACAAGCTCAACTCCCCCCATTTAAAAATTGTCTTCCCGGAAAACGGCAACGTGGACCTTCTTCAATTTTCCAGTTACGATGAGGAAGCGGTTAGGAAGAAAATAATTAAGATCGAAGGCAATATGGACTGCGAAGTTAAAGCCCAGCGCTCTAGTTGGCGAATCAGCAGCTTTGTATGGAATACTACCGATTTCCGGGTGGACGTCAACGGCAGGATTTTTAAAGACGGCGCCCTCGCCTTAAATGCGTCCATCCAGGGGACCCCGGATAAAATTATTTACCCTATTCTTAAAGAGTTTTGTCCCCTGGGCTATATGGAAGCCCATGCCAAAATTAACCGGAAGAAAAAAGAGAACCTTTATATCCAGGCTGAATTGGAGTATAACCACTTTTTCCTCGAAAAGGAAGAGTTCGAGAATCTCAAGGGAACAGTTGATTGGAATAGTTTGACGAAACGGATTTTAGTGAACACACAATTCGAGGACCAGGAGCGGCCGGTGCATTTAAAAGTCGATTCCCTCCACGGTCGCACACGGGTTGAAGGCGGTGGGTTACAAACCCAACATGTCACCCGTCTCATTGCGATTGACGATGTCGCCCCCCTGGGCAACATTATCCGGCAGGGTGATGTGACAATTGAAAATGGTTTGTTCAGCGGTACAGTCACCTTCGCGCAGCAAACGTTGCCGACGCCGAATGATAGACGTTTTAACGTCGCCGGTACCGCCACTTTCCTGTATAACACTCACAGCAAATACATTCACTTCTCGGCGCCGGAAATTGTAACTGAATTCGGCGTGGTCTCTCCCCTGGAAGGTACGTTAGCCGCCAGCAAAGAAACTAACCTGGCGCTGAAAGCAAAGGCCATTGTCAATGATATGGCCGGTATAAATAAATATACTAATCATTACATCGCCCTGGACTTGAACCGCTGGAAATTGAAAAAAGGGACAGGCACTATTAACCTCGATTTGAAGAAAATAAATAAGGAATTCGTCGAAGACACCGACATTGAGATTCATAATTTTTCAACCTGCGAACAACCCATCGAGACGCTAAGCGGGCAAATCAGTACCCGAGAAGGTCTGACCTCCGGCGATTTTATCGTGAAGGACAGGGATGTCGAAGGAAAAACCAAACTGTCCGTAAGCAAAGGTTATTTCTCCCTGGACTTTAAAGATTTTAAGGCCGAAGCGCGCAAAATTTTTAAAATCCTTGAAATCGATCTTTCACTGGTGGGGCGCGTGAACGGCGAATTTTCCCTTTATAAAAAGAACGGCGAACCGCTGCCCCTGGTTAAAGGAAATTTCCAGGCCGGGTATATCGATTTTTACGGTTTCCATTTCAATGATGTCAAGGGCGACCTGGAATTCCAACGCGCCATTACTTTAAAAGACCTGAGTTTTTCATTTAAAGAAGGGAAAGGTGCGGCCGGTATTTTTATTGATTTCACGGATAAGAAATACGATGTGGAAGGGAAAATCGGCGGCGTCGATATCAACCTCCTGAACCCGGAGTTCAATGGCCGATTGAACCTGGCTTTCAAAGGCAAAGGCGCTTTCAACCGCAACCCTATCACGCTGGACTTCAACTCGGACGCGATCCGTTTCTACCAGGACAGAACTTTCTCCATCAAAGGCACGGGAAAGATCTTTACTAATTTTTCTAATTTCCGGGTGGAAACAAAGGGAGAGATAACCAATGAACTGAGCGTTTCGCCCTTTACCGTCCGGATGGCCCAGGAGAGTAAAGCTTACAGTGGGTCATTTCATTTGAGTCTCACCGATATCAATATGTTGATACCCTGGGGTAATAATATCGGCGTTATGGAGTTGGACGGCCAGATTATCGGCGGCGGGGGCAACCCGTTAACCGTCGAGGGCCACGCGGAGTTTAAGGGCCGGATTCTTTCATTTCCCAATTTTCCCCATGCCCTGGAGAATTTCGAAGGGGATGCTATATTTAAAGATCTTCATTTTACCCTGCGGTCGCTCAAGGGAACCATGGGCGGCGGAAAAGTGGAAACCAACGGCCACCTGTACATCGAAAACAACAAGCTCACCGATCTCTCTCTTAGTCTGGTGGGCAAGAGGATGAATGTGTACATCATTGACCGCACTAATTTTCTAATGAACGCTGATTTGAATTTGAAATACGCATCCGGGAAGCTCCTGCTCTCCGGGCGTATGGAGGCCCTGTCCGGCATCTGGAAACGGGAGGTGGATGAAGGGATTAGTTTCAATACCGACCCGTCGTTGTCGCCTTCCGGTTCTAAAGTTATGGATTTGTTGGAGTATGATCTAAAGCTCACCAGTGAAGAAAATATCCTCATGGAAAATTCCTTTGGCAACATTATCGGTAAATTTGATCTTTTGTTGACGGGCAGCAAGAGTTTCCCCATGTTGACGGGCGCAGTTGAGTGTCACAAGGGGAAGATTAATTTTTCCGATAAGAAATTCGACTTGATAAAGGCCCGGATGGTATTCAGCAATAAATTCATTATTGATCCGTTGGTGAATATCGAATCAGAGACGTTTATTAAGGATTACCGGATCAAATTCAACATCAAGGGGACGCCGTCGCGGTTAAAACCGGAATTACAATCCACCCCGCCGCTGCCGCCCCGTGATATTTTGACGTTGATTTCATTGGGGGAGTTGTTCGAACGGCCCACTTCAACGGAACTCAGCTCTCAGATCGGTACGGGAACCTCGGGATTGTTGGCTTCGGGTTTAACCGAGGAAATTAAAAAACGCACTAAAAAAATCTTTGGGAATTATATGTTGAAAGTGGATCCCAATATTAGTAATATTGCCGGGGCATCGTTTGAGGATACCTCGCGTTTGATCGTCGGTAAAGAAATAACGAAGGATTTCTTAGTGGTCTATGCCACTAATTTTTCCACCAAGCGGCGCCAGGTGATTTACTTGCAGTATCAACTGTCGCCTTCTGTTTCATTGATAGGAATGAGGAATGAAGATAGGCAATTCAGTCTTGATCTCCGGTTCAGGAAAAGGCATTAAAGCGGCAGCCCTTACCTTATTCCTGCTTACGCTGAGCGGTATGCTCCCCGTTTCTGCCTCAAACAAAAGTTTTTATGGGGTCCAGGGGCGGTTTTTTCAAAAAGAGCCCCTGGTCGCCGAAGGCGCTGACCTGCAAAAGCGCCGCATCGAACGTATTTATTTCGAATATGAACGTGGTGAAAACAAGAGGGTACGCATTAAAAAATCCGCCGAATATGAATTACTGCTGGAACTGAAACCGGGGGACAACTTCGACTATAAAAAGAACCGGGCCAGCCTGGCCACCCTCTACCGCGCCGGTTTGTTTTCCAATATCAAGGTGGAGATCGAAAAACTGGACAACAACCGTTTGAATCTTTACTACACGGTGACGCCTCAATACACTCTCGGCGCTGTTAAAATAAAAAACAGCGGGGGAATGGGGAAAACGAATCTTCTAAATGCAATCTTTTCGCTGCGCAAGGGAATGTTGTTCGAAGAGGAGAAAGTAAAATCCGCCAAACAGGAGATACGGACTTTTTTAAAATCCAGGGGGTATTTCAAGCCTGAGATCAATTATGAAATCATTTTTCCCGAAACGGATTCCCCGCATATCCATGCTTCGGTGGAGGTGGTTTTTGATGTCAAACCGGGCCGGGTCGCCACCGTTGAAAAAATTTTCCTGACTGTCCCCAATAAGAAAATCCTTGAACAACTGAAGGGGTATTTCACTACCCGCCGGTATATTCCCAATGAATTTCAAAAATCCATCGAGCAAGCCCGGAAAAAATTAAAAGAACATAAGTATTACTTCCCTGAATTTAAAATCAAAGAAAAATTCACGGATGGCAGTAAAGCCCGGGTGAACCTGGAAGTGATTATCAAACCGGGATATCGATATGAGTTTAAATTCAAGGGTATCGAGAATAAGATCGCGCTTATTTCGACCATA
>JAUPLE010000374.1 GCA_030837085.1 Acidobacteriota bacterium
GAGATGATGTCTTCAAAGAAGGAAAACCCAGAGCCGTGCATGGAGGGTTGGGGCGCCGCCCCATTTGAAAAAGTTTGATCAAAACTTTTACTACCTTCGCGGTCCTTAGCGTTCTTAGCGGCTAATCCCACACCACTCACCCTATTTTTTGGAACTCTTAAAATCGGCCTTCTGCCTTGCATATCCCGCCGAAAGTACCTTTATCCCCAGCGACTCAAGAAGCTGTGGATGAAAATTAGTGGGCAGGCTAGAAAATTCTCAAAAAGTGGATCTGCAATATAGGCTGGCGCAGTTATTCAGCGATAGCGGGAATCCATGAAAAGACCGCGAAAAAAAATAAAATAGTCGGACAAGTTGGACAGGTTGGACAGGTTGGACGGGTTGGACGGGTTGGACAAGTAATTTTCCGCTGCCATGAAGCGAAAGGGCTTGATAAATCAAGCCCCTACAAAAAAATGGGAAATTAGGGGAAAGGCGAGAAAATTACCCCAGGGATTAACGTCACGCATGCAATTTAAAAATTTGACGGTGAATTTGTGAATTTGGATTGGCTGCCAGGAGGCACCGGAGAAAGTTTAAAAGAAAAGAAAAAAGCAGTGGGGCCAAACGCCCCGGCCTATAAAAAAAGGGCGAACACTTCATCTATTTTGCTCTCTGCCAATATTATTTTTAATTTTCCCCAGGTTCAGGAACCCCCTATTTTCAACCAAAAATGAAACAAAACACCCCATATTTTCAACCAAAAATTAGCGAAAACACCCTTGCATTTCAACCAAAAGAGGTTTATAATGACCGGTATGACAAAAGATAAGATTAACAGGTGTTGTTAGTATGAAAAGAGATTTGATGTTTCATCTTAAAGCATGGCAAACGGATGGGGATAGAAAGCCTTTACTGCTCCGGGGGGCGCGTCAGGTAGGAAAAAGTTACCTGGCCAGGGAATTGGGCCGGGAGTTCCCGAATTTTATCGAAATTAATTTCGAGTTGGAGCCCGGGTTGAAATTATTATTTGAAAAGGACCTGGACCCGGTTCGCATTACTCGCGATCTTGCCATTGCTCTTGGCAAGGATATCACACCCGGTGAAACCTTGTTATTTCTCGATGAAATCCAGGAGTGCCCCAAAGCCATTACTGCCTTGCGCTATTTTTATGAAAAAATGCCCCTATTGCATATCATCGCGGCGGGTTCGCTGCTGGAATTTACCATCGAGGAATTAGGAATTCCCGTAGGCCGGGTAATACCGCTATATTTGTATCCCTTATCTTTTATGGAGTTTTTAACTGCTTCAGGTAATGAACGTTTACGACATGAAATTCTTCATCATGATCCCGCGGCAGAGTTCCCCGAAATCCTTCATAATAAATTATTGGGACTAATTGGAGAATATATGGCCGTGGGCGGGATGCCCGAAGCCGTGCAAAAATGGATTGAGACGGGTAATTTTAAAACCTGTCTGAAAGTCCACCAATTACTAATCGAAACCTACCGCCAGGATTTTGCCAAATATGCTAAAAAACGAAAGCAGGAATACGTGGAGATGGTTTTTGATTCGATCCCGCGGTTATTAGGAAAAAAATTTGTATTTACAGCGGTTTCTCCTCATGTCCGGGCCAGGGAACTGAGACCTGCCCTGGAGCTTTTAGCAAAAGCAGGGGTTGTGCATATCGTTTACCACTCGGCGGCCAATGGTTTGCCCCTGGGCGCGGAAGTAAACCCCCTGGTAAGTAAAGTGATATTCCTGGATATTGCCCTGGCCCAATCGCTGCTGGGCATCGATTACGGGCAATGGATTTTGGACCCCGTCCATACCATTGTCAACCGGGGGGCAATCACCGAATCCTTTGTGGGACAGGAGTTATTGGCGTATGGCTCACCTTTTATGAAGAACCAACTGCATTACTGGGCGCAGGAACAAAGCGGGTGTATGGCGGAAGTGGATTATATTACCGCCGTTAATGGTGGTGTGGCCCCGGTAGAAGTTAAAAGTGGTAAAACCGGCTCATTAAAGAGTATACAGGTTTTCCTGGAAAAGAAAAAAAACAGTCCTTATGGTTTGCAGTTTTCCCAGCGCAATTACGGTATGGACAAAAAGATCAAACAATACCCGTTATATGCTGTTTCTAGTGCTTTAGCAGGGGTTTAGAATTTTTTTTCTTCGCGGCTAATTTAATGGCATGACCATTTCATTGCGAAGCATGACGTGTGAACGTTTTGTTGCGAGACCCGCGAAACACACGAAATACACGAAAAAAAAGGGACCACGTTTTTTTTCACCTTGAAATTATCCCCTGGAAATGGCATAATCAAGTTTAACAAACCAGGAGAAGACTATGAGTGATTTTCCTCAAATTCCAGGGTATGATATTAAAAAGGTGATAGGCAGAGGAAAATCTTCTACGGTCGCTCTGGCTATCCAGAAAGCGCTAAAACGTACTGTAGCCATTAAGATACTCGACTGTTTTTTGCTGAAAAGTCTCCTTCGGAATGAATCAAATAATATCAAAGAGAAATTTCTGCAGAAAGCGGCAATCACAGCTAAACTCAGGCATTCTAACATCGTTACTATTTACGATTTCGGTCAGCAGGATAATTATGAGTACATCATAATGGAGTATCTTGAGAAAACGTTGGAAAAATATACGCATAGTTTTCCTGAAAATAGACTGACGCCTAAAAGCTCGCTGAGAATTATTAAAGAAATTATGGCCGCTTTAGATTATATGCATACCCGCAAGATTATACATCAGCACATAAAAACCGATAAAATTATGTTTCGAAATGATGGCACGCCTGTTCTCGTTCACGCTACAACTGATCAAGAATTGCGGGATACATATAGTGCACTCAGAGGAGCGATGGAATTTGATCCTGAGGATATTTACAAAAGCCCTGAGCAATACAGAAGAAAAGCGGTGGATGGTCGCAGTGATATTTATTCCCTGGGAGTGGTTCTTTTTGAAATTCTTACCGGAACTCAGTTAAAACATTATTTGCAAAGAGAAGACTTTATGCATTCACACATGCATAAGCCCCCCAAATTGCCAGAGAATTTGATTCGCTATCAACTGTTGATCGATAAGATGATGGCAATAGACCCGGGAGATAGATACCAAAATACGGAGGAACTTTTAAAAGATATTCAAAAGTTCCTGGGCAATGAGGATGACCGTAAAGCGTCGGGAAAAACTGAATTTATTACTACCCCAGTATCTGATGATGACACCAATAAAATCTATCTCCCATCTGAATCCGATCTTGATGACCTGGAAAATAATTTGAGAACTGCGGTACAAAATAAAAATTACATGGAAGGGAAAAGATTTTTACGGAGGATATTAACTATTCCCTCCAATAGGGCGGAACGGTTGAAAGATGAATTCGGGCATATTTATAATCTCGAACACCCGGAGAAAGACGAAAACGACTGGAAGCAAAACGAAGCCCAGATCGCGTGGCGTCATAATGTGTGGCGGATCATGTCGGCCCGAAACTCTTTCGATCCGGTTAATATCGAAACCATTGAAGAAAAGCATGCTGTACCCGGTCAGACTGTGGAAAAAATCGAATTCAAAACAGTCGAGGAAAAAATAAGAAAAATCAAAAAGGAAAGTGAAAAGATCGGAGAGGATCTGGAACAAGCGGTGCTTAAGTTGTTTCATCACTTTC
Organism: Acidobacteriota bacterium; assembly: GCA_030837085.1. Taxonomy (GTDB): domain Bacteria; phylum Acidobacteriota; class Aminicenantia; order UBA2199; family UBA2199; genus JAKAGC01. The sequence goes on from JAUPLE010000374.1 coordinate 3,669, forward strand.
TTGAAATATGCAGGCAAGAAAACGGCTTTACGATTACGAATGAACGCCAACAGGGCAGGGGGCAGCAGTACGGTCATGATTTAAAATTCGTTTGCCTGGAATCGGGGGAAAAAAAAACCAGGTACTTGATAGAATGTAAAAACCTCTCAAGAAAAATCACGTTGGATGATATCGCCGGTAAACTGGCTGCCGCGGAAGAATACCAACGCAACGTTCCCATCGACCATTGGATACTGGTCAGCCCCAACGAAGATGTTTCCAATGAACTGGAAAAACTCCTGGAACTCTGGAATGAAGTAAGAAAATACCCTTTCAATGTCCATGCCTGGACACCGGCCACCCGGGTGAAAGAATTCTTCGGATTAATCCCCGCCATATATGATGAAATCTTCAACAAACCGGACCTGAACCCACATCCTAACGATTGGAATGAAGAGAAAAAAAAGGAAGTCATCAAGTACTGGAAACAGCAATTGGAACCGCCGGTCCGCCTTCCGCAAGGGTGGGAACAATATCTGCGGGACCCCGGCAAACTGGTCCTGGAACATAAAGA
>JAUPLE010000375.1 GCA_030837085.1 Acidobacteriota bacterium
CCAAACGGCCGGATTGGAGTAATTCTTTAATATCTGTGTCTTTAATATTTCCGAGGTTCATCTCCCCTTCATAATCGAGGCAGCAAAGGACTAAATTGCCATTGGCCAATAGGCCGAGATTGTCCGTCATGGCGCACGGTTGGGGCTCGCATTTTTCTTCGCTGTAGATGAACTTATCGGGTGTAATGACGCTGCGCAGGAATGTGTATTCGCGATTCCAAAAGGCAAATTGTTTAAACCGCAATAGTATATTGGGCATAAACATATATCCCCAAAAGGTTTCTTCGGTCAAATCCCGGTAATTTGGCGGCAGGGTCTGCCGGGAAACGGCTATTTTATTGCCGATATGTTCTTTGTATTTCTGTTGGGTGTAGTCTTGTTCGGCTGCGAATGGGCCGGGGTATTTTTTCTTTATTTTCTTTGCGAAAGTTTCGAGTTTCTTGATATATTTCCCGGTCCATTTTTCTTCTCTTTTGCGGTTGGAGAAATTGCCCCATAGGTTTAACGGGGAGTCTATAATGATGGAAGGGTCGTTTAATAGTAAATAATTGGAAGCGATATGTATTTCGATGCGTGTGGAGCTGGCTTGTTTGAATTTTTCTTCGATGACCTGGAAAGGTATTTTGAGCATTTTTTTCAGAGTGGTGGTTTTGCAGCCCCGCATTTTGTAGGAATCTTTGGTGACGGTTTGGATGCTCAGGGCGAGGGTGAGGTTATGGTGTTTGAGTAGTTGTTTTCGTACGTTTTCGTCTTGTAGGGGGATGGTGTTTGTAATCAATGTGACTTCGTGGCCGTATTTTTCGAAGAGGTCCAGGTAGTGGTAGATTTTTTTATTGAGGAGGGGTTCGCCGAGGATGTTGCAGAGGATGGGTGGTGTCATCCGCAGTTCGTGTATTTGGTCGAGGAAGTGTTGTAAGAGGGAGTCGTCGATATGTTGTTTTTTTCTTTTTAGAAGGTCGGAGGGGCAGAAGGAGCAGTGCATGTTGCAGTGGCTGGTAAACTCAATAAAAAGTATCATAATAAAAAGTTTTTCGGGGTCCAGGGGCGGTTTTTCAAAAAAGCCCCTGGTTCAAAGAAATTAAAAAGCATACCGCACCCCCAGGTCCCTGTTGTCGGTTCCGACGCCTAATTTTTTCAGGTTGAAAGTTGGGCTGACTTTGATTTCCATTATTCCCTGTTCCATGGGCGTGGATTTGATCTTAAATTCCAGGGCATCATTATTGGTAAACACCTTTTCTTGCTGGAGTTTCCCGTTCCAGTAGATTCCAACTTTTTGCTCCTTTGGCTTTAAGTACTTGAAAGGGGCGTCGCAGATGATTTTAACCTGGGGGGATTCGCCGTTTTTGTCCAGGGTAAGGTAGACGCCGGCGCGTTCTTTGGTCCAATTGAAATGGTTGCCCTTAAAATCTTTTTCCCCGGGCCAGACGCCGTAATCGTAATGGATACCGGTTTCCCGGGCCCAGGTTTTGGGATGAAGCTTATTAAATGAAATGAAATTGAAAAGAATCAGAACCGCCAGGGAAATAACCGCGATCCAGATTCTATTTTTATCCCGCGCCGCTTCTTTTTCCGTTTCTTTCGGAGTATAGGTCAGGGACGCCAGTATCCAGAACAACAAAAACGCTTCCGGGAACCAGAAAAAATTGTTGAACAGTAAGACTGCCAGGATTGTCCCGGTTAATAGTTTCTTGTTGCTGCGGCGGTACAGTAGAATTAAAAAATAGCTAAAAAATAGAAACGCCAGCACGCCGTTTTCCACGAAGACCCATAGATATTGATTCATGGGCAAATCATACAGGTAGACTTTGTCGCTGTCCTTATACGGTAGATAGTTTTTGTATGACAGGTAAAAAGTGTAGTTCCCGGTTCCTACACCGGTAATGAAATTGTCCCGGACAGTTTCAAGAGAAAAGACCGCCATTTTAAGTCGCCCGTTGACCATGGCATCCAGTTTATCGAACAAGGTCTGTTTCTCATCCCAATCCGCGCCCATCAACCTCTTTTTCAACGTGCCCCCGGCAAAAATGATAAACACCAGGAACACAGTAATCAACACAGCGGCAATCCATTTCTGCCTTTTTCCCCGGTTTTTCACGGCGTCCAGCAACAGGTTCACAATACCGGCGGCGGCAAAGACAAACATGGTCCTGGACCCGGAAAGTACCCCGCCAACCAATGAAACGGCAAAAGTAATATAACCCAGGGGATTCTTCTTTTTGATTTCATAGGTTGACCACAAGAACATTATCCCGGCAAATACACCAAACGCATTGAAATCGGAAAACCCGCCGTTGAATTGTTTGAATCCTTTCCCCAGCCGGTCGGAAAGATAAGCTTTCCCTGCTAATTTTTGCAGGACGGCTAAAGCTGTGGAAACATAAAACCCAAAGGATAACCATTTGAAAATTGTTTTTTCTTCGGGCTTAATACTCTTTATATAAAAGAAAATGTCCGGCGCTATAAAATAGAGAAACAATGAAATCACGGGAAATATAACGGCAAAAGAAAGACGTTGATCTATCCAGGTAATGGTCCCTTTCTCAAAGAAGCGGGGCAAGGGCGCGGAAACCGGGGTGTCTGCGCCTATGAGAGAACCGATACCAAGAGTGATATTGGACCAGCGCAGGAATACAAAGATTGTGGATACGAAAAGCAGCAGCAAAAATAGATGATAGAAATAAAAGTCCCGATCTTTTACCATTGCCTCCGGCGGGCAGGGACCTTTTTGTAAAAAGGTCCCTGCACCCCCAAAAACTTTTATTAAGATACCGCACAGCAAGAATAGCGCCGGGGCTGCATAATTATATGGCAACCTGCTCCCCATAAGCACTGGACTCGCATTGATAAATGGAAAAAGAAAAATAAACATATAAAAGGCAAATGTCTGCCCTCCCAAAAACACCGCTGCCACCCCAATGACAAAGAAAACCCCTGCTAAAACCAGGAAATTTAAGTGAAATCCTATGGCTATTACTGCTATAATAAAAACCAGCATTGAAAGAAAGTAAATTATACGTTTCATGAGAATAAAGTCAATTGATCCGGGGCTTGAAAGTAATCATGGCATAGTCCTGCCCCACAGTCATATGCTCAGCCAGCGCTTTCAAAACCCCTGAAGAAGGCACACCCTCAGTTCCACCCAGGTAATCGGGCAACGAAACCTGGAGACACTCATACTGCTTGAACCCCACCTGGGAAAGCATAAATCCCAACGCCGCCGGCAATATCGGATGATGATGAGTAGGGTCTACATAGAAATTGCACGCCCCAACAATAAAGTTCTCCGGGTTAGGCGTTTCCAGGATCAACACCCCACCCGGGGCCAATGTTCGCCGGGCTTCGGCCAATACCGTCATGAGCACCGCAAAAGGAAGATGCTCAATGATATGGAAACCGCTGATGCCGCATAAAGAATCATCAGGCAGTTTACGCAAAAACGTCAGGACATCCGCCCGTTCGGATTCCAATCCGCGGGCCTGGGTTTCATCAATCATACGTTGGTTGAGGTCAATGCCTCGCGCGGCGATATTATTCTCTTTTAAAAATTCCAACCATTCGCCGCGTCCGCATCCAATGTCAAGGAAACCAAGAGAGGCATTTATGCCGCGGATACGTTCCACGTAGGGAAGGTAGATTCCCAGGCGGGACTTAACCAGTTCACGGCTGCCGCGGAAGTGCTCTTCGAAAGCGAAATAAAAATCATCAAAGGTTCCTGCGCCTGGTCCGTCCAGGGCCAGGTCCCATTCTGTTTCTGCGCGGCGTTTCAGTTCTTCCAGTGAAGCGCGCAGCCGGTCGATTTCCCGTTTGAGCTGTTGATTCTGCATTTGCAGGTCATCCAGTTCAGGAAGCCGGCGGATTTTTTTCAAGCCGCGCCAGGAAGCCTTAATTTTCGACCACTGGGAAGTCGTTTTCTTAAAAGAAGAATCAGGTTTTGTCATAAAAGTATTGTAAGGAAAAATGCGTTTAAATTCAATAGAGCGCTGCAAAATAATTTGTTTAGACAAAAGTTTTTGGACCTACCTTTTTACTGATACCACAAAAAAGCGTGCAAAAAAAACAAGGATTTGAGACACTGCCCTCAGGAAGGAAGAACTAGAGCCGCGCAAGTAGGGTTGGGGCGCCGCCCCATTTTGAAAAAAGGTGGGAGGCGCTATTGAAATTCCAATCCAAATTATTTAAGATTATCCTGTTAAATTAAATAAACAGAAGGAAGGATACGAACGATGAATAAATTTGATTTGTCCTCATGGCCGGTACTGATTGTCTCCGGCCAGGTAAACGAAAAAAACGATGAAGGCTTCCGCCTTCGTGAAATGATCGAACAACTAACCAAAGAACAAGACTGCCAGGTCATTGTTTCCTTTACCTACCACGATGCCCATGAAATCTTCCTTTCCAGGAACGATTTGGGCGCAATAGTGGTGGACTGGGATATGCCGGAACGGTTTGCAAAAGTAATGGCAGAAAAATTAAGCTGCCCTGCTTTTATCCATGAAATGAGAAAACGAAACAAAACAATCCCCATCCTATTACTAACCGACCGGTTAACCACGGAAAATATCCCGACAGAGGTCCTGGCCGATATCAACGGCTACCTCTGGAAAACGGCTGAAACCCCGGACTTCCTGGCGGGAAGGATTGCGGTGCAGGTTTCCCAATA
>JAUPLE010000376.1 GCA_030837085.1 Acidobacteriota bacterium
GTTCGCTCCAGGCTGTAAGGAAAAATTGGTCAGTTCCGGGGCGGTGGAATCGATGAGGAAAGGAGAAGAAACCAGGTTGGCGGTTTCGGCCATGTCGGGCGGATTGGCCAGGGAATCATCGGCAATGACTTTTAACCGGTATTCCCCGTCTTCATAAAGCCGGGTGTCCAGGTTAAACCGGGGGATAGTGATATCCTCTTTAATAAGTAGCCAGTCAACACCGGCGCTCTTCTTTAAGTAAAGGTTGTATTTTAATTTGTCCCTGTTGGGATCGCCGGCCTCCCATTGAAGGGTTAAATAATGGTTGGCAGGTTCCGGGGCTTTGGGTATGCCGCTTACAGCCACCTCGGTGGACATGGTCGTTTCCGGTGAAGAAAAGGGCTTTACTGCCTTTTTGATTACGATCTTTTTTAACTGCGGCCGTAAATTGGCCTGGACATAATAGACCTTGTAATTGTTTAACTGGGGTGAAGTGGAAGGATTGGTGGTGTTCAATAAGGCTTTTACCTGGAAATAACGAATCCCCGGGGTATCGATGGAGGAATTCTCCCTGTCGGTAAAAGGCGCGGACCATTTGCTCCAGGTGGCATCGGGAACAATGGAATTACCTGTCCTTATGGAAAGGGATACGCTGGTGGCGGCAGGGGTTTCGGCATGCCAATAGATTTTCCCTAATTTGGACTGGATACCCAGGTCATAAATCTCGGAAAAGTACTCGCCCCGGCTGTTCAGGATGTTTTCGATACCGGCGATGCCGGCGGTATTGTTGGTGATAATGGTAAACCCCCTGTCCTTGGCCTCGATCTTAAACACCTGGGCGGAATCGCTTTCATAAACAATGGTATAACTGCCGTCTTTTTGAACGCGGTAAACGCGACCGGAATTCCCGGCGCCGATCAGGACGTTGTTTTCTTTTTCATCGTAACACACGCTGTAGATGTACTCGGTCCTGGAAGTCCAGATGGTTTCCACCACTCCGTCGGGCCGCAGGCAGTAGAGGACGCTTTTTTCCAGGGGAATCTCCTCTTCCTCCTGTTCCTTCTTTTTCTTTTTTTCCAGGAACGTTTCTAATTCGGCGTTATCCAGGATATTTTGTTTTTTGATGTCGCGGGTGGCGGAGAAGTAGATATTCCCGTCTTTGTCCTGGCAAATGCCGCGGATTTCCTCGAAAGGCGAATCGAAAAGAACCCTGGCCTTGTTATTCTCCACCTGGTACAGGATTCCCTGGTCGCCGCTGCCGGCCAGTATGGCGTCGGCTTTGGTGATATAAAGGCTAATAATATGGGTGTCTTCCGAGGTAAAGATTTTGTCGCCGCCGCCGTCTTTGCTCACCCGGTAAATCCCGCCGGAGTTCCCGGTGGCCAGGATGATATTACCGGCTTTGTCTTCTTTAATATCCCAGATGTATTTTTCTTCGGGATTGAAAAACTCTTTGACGCTTTTTTCTTTATCTTTGGACTGATTTTTGTCAATCTTGTAGAGTTTGCCGTCGGGTGAGGTGCCGGCAAAGATGTCACCGTTACTTTTCACCAGCAGGGCGTAAACATCCAGTTCATCGAAGCGGCAAATTTCTTTGACGGTATCTTCTTCGGCCGCCGTAGTGTTTGTGTTTGAATCGGCGCTGGGGGTTTTTGCAGCAGGACTGGGAGCCGGGGCAGGCAGCCCGACTTTAAAAACCGCCCCCTGGTGGCCCGTACCTACATAGATATCACCGTTCTCGGAGATAGCCAGCCCCAGGTAATATTCTCTTCCCGGGCCGCTGATGGTTTTTATTTTAGGGCCGAGGAATAACGCCCCTTTGCTGTCCAGGCTGGTTCCGCTGAACTTTCCTTTCTGGAACGCTTCAAAATCTACGGCCTCTTTTTTTTTCACTTCTACTGGAAAAAGATGGGCTGTACAGCACAAACATACAAACACAATTAACGTTAGGATTGAAAAAGTTTTATTGGACATCGGTATCTGACCTCGCTTTGATTTTTAATTTAAATAATTTTGTTCCGGTTACCACCGCGGGCACCGGGTACTGGTATTCGGTAATGGTGGAAAATTTCATCTCCGTTTGATCTTCCGATGTGGCGTTGTAGGAAAATACATTGTTCATGGTTACGGGGAGATTGGAGTATTCGTTGCCTTTTATAAAAATGCCTTCTCCAGGGGTCATTAATTTAAGATAGATGCGGTTATTCTTTCTTATATTATTTATGGCCCTGATCAGGGTGTTCAAGCTTATTGGAAAATAGTCGGATTTTATATTTTTGGTTTCAAACCGGATCATCTCATTTTTCCCGGCCACCATCAAATAGAACTCCGAACCGCTTTTCAGGTTAGGGGCCGTTATTTGCATTTGTTCTACCGGTTCATTGCCTCGTTCATTTTTCAAATGGATGCGGATATCGATGAGTTCCCCGGGGTAGAACGCTTGCTTGTTCAGGATGACATTTTCAATGGCCGTGCTGCTGACCCGTTCGGAACCATCGATCTCAAAATCCATTTTCTGGATTTTGATGGTCCTGTCTTTATTGTTCATTAAGAAAAAATTGATGGCCAGCAGTAAGCCGCCGAATTCATCGGAAGCATTGATCCCGCTGAAGAGGTCATCGATAATGATATTTTTTTCATTTTCGATAAATATGGTGCCTTTTACCCGCAGCGATGAAAACCCGAATTGTTTGTATTCGGAAGAAAAGATGTTGTCCAGGGAAACGCTGGCCAGTATGGGCGTTAATAAGGGGTGGTTGACCACTTCCAGGTTGAAGGTGCGGTTCCGGTTTTCCAGGAAGACTTTTATGGGGATCATATAAGGGGTATGATCCAGGTCGGCCTGGACAGCGGAGAGCCTGTCCTGCAGGACAGCGCCGATGGGGTTGCGGGTAGCTGTTATTTTAAAGGAACTCTGGTAAGAAGGTACTACCGTGATAACCTCGGCTTTGTGCAAGGGGAAATCCACGGTTCCCAGGTTGAAAAAGGGATGACCAAACATATAGACTTTACTGCCTTTGACATAGGTCACGGTGCCGGAGGCTGAGTATTCGAAATCCCCGCGGATCAGGGGAATGGCGGCTGCATCGGCTGCATTTATCGCGAACATTTTCCGGTCGATTTTCAAGTTCCTGGCGTCGAATTGGTCCTGGTTAAAGTCTTTAAAACTGCCGGCCGGGCTGAGCAGGGGGGTTAAAGGGGAGAGAACCGTGGGGTCCATGCCTTTTTGAATGCCCATTAATTGAATGGGTGTTAATGTGTCAAGGGGAGTATAATTGATTCTCCGCGTTAGTTCTTTTTGCAGGAAGTCGGTAATGGATTTTATATTTTCTTTATCGAATTGGATTTTTATATCCGAGATATCGATGGTAAAGGTGGGATTATTGTATTCATCGGTTTTGATAATATCTTCGATGGGGGTGATACCGCCGATAGGCCTTTTGGAAAAGGCAAATCCATAGGAGATGGAACCGATGATTTTGCCGTCGATGTAAGCGGGGCTGCCGCTCATACCGGCGATTATACCGGCTTCCGCCAGCACCGGCGACTCGAGTTCCACGATGATCATATTTTTATCGGGTACGAATTTCTCCAGCACGCCCAATACTTTAAATTTGAAGGTTTCGATTTCAGTGCCTTTGAAAATTGTCTTACCTTCTCCGATCATGCCCGGCTTTATTTCCGACAGTTTCATTATGTCGGACATTTCCGGTTCCGCGGCATAGAGCCCCGAGTCCCCACCGGTACACGGAGACAGGAAAAACAACATCCAACCGATTAGCAACGCCAAAACCGCTGAAGCTGCATTCCTGTTTATCAAAACTATTTTTGATTTTAGGTTTGTCGATTTATTCATTCAATCTCCATATTTTCGTCTTTGTTTTACTTGTATCATCTTTCATCATACGTATTATTTTGATTTATGTTTCCAGGTGTTTTGATATTCCGTCTATAAGGTCAGTGAACAGGAAAGGTTTAAAAATGATTCCAGCGGCGCCGATTTGTTCCAGGAATTTTTCGCTGCACCCCGTATCCCCGGTTAAAATGACAATTGGGACGTTTGGGTCAATGTGGTGGATTTTGGAAATAATGTTTTCCGCTTTAATTATTCCCAGGTTCCGATCCAGCAGGATTAGATCGTATCGATTTTTGGAAATCAAGGTTAATCCTTGTTCGGAAGTTTCGGCGTCATCGCATTGGTAGTCTTCTATTGCCAGGAATTCCTTGACCATGTTCCTGATGGATTCTTCATCGTCAATGATTAAAATTTTTTTTGTACTCATGTAGAGTTCATCATAATAAAATTTCCAGAAAAAATCAAGTCTAACCGGATGAATCCCTATTTTTTCCCCGCGGCGCCCCACTGCGTGGGCACGCGGCGCGTGCACCCGGTTTGTAGAACCCCGTAGCGTCCCACTGCGTGGGGTTCCTATTGTAGAACCGTAATGGAAGATTCCTCCATAAACACTTTCCGGCTCCGAAGCCCTTTATGGAGCTGAATTTTTTCTTGCAAGCGTCAAATTTGCATGTACAAGCGCCTGTTTTGCATCTGCAAGAGGTCAGGGCGCATGTGCATGGGGTCGGGGCGCATTTGCAATGGGTCAGGGCGCACGTGCATGGTGTCAGGGCGCATTTGCATGGGGTCGGGGCGCATTTGCAGGGGGTCAGGGCGCATGTGCAGTGGGTCGGGGCGCATGCGCAATGGGTCGGGGCGCACGTGCATGGGGTCGGGGCGCATGTGCAATCGCTCAGGGCGCACGTGCAGGTGGCCAGGGCGCATTTGCAGGTGGTCAGGGCGCACGTGCAGTGGGTCGGGGCGCATGTGCAGGGGGTCAGGGCGCATTTGCAGGGGGTCAGGGCGCACATGCAGGGGGTCGGGGCGCATGTGCAAGGGTCGAGTTTGCATGCGCAACCATCGAGTTTGCAAATCCAAGCCCCGAGTTTGCATGTACAACCATCGAGTTTGCATAAGCAAATGCCGAGTTTGCACATGCAAAAGGCTAGTGCGCAATTGCATGCCCCTGGTTCTCACAGGAATGTGCCTTGTTAGCTTTTGCATTATCTCCATTCCCTTCCGCAATAGATGAGATCGCAAGATAATCCCATGTATTTGCCCACGCATTCGCCGTAATTTGTATTGCAATAGACGGGATTGTTTCTCCCGGCGTTTGGAACCTACAAACAA
>JAUPLE010000377.1 GCA_030837085.1 Acidobacteriota bacterium
TCATCGCAATATAACCGAAATTTTCGGTTTTAATTATATAATATCCACGATGGTACTGGCCGAAGATTCCATATTTTGCTTGATACCCCCCGATATTACCGTTATTTGAATAGGTATAAAATCCGCCGTCCATCCCAAAGTAAATTCCGGTATTCACATCTACCTCTTTCGACTCGACCATGTAGCCATCAACAGGGGAATGATAGTGGTGGTAGTCAGGAGGTAACAGGACAGTGGAGACAGCCGTTCCGCCTAGAAAAAATTTAGCATATTCCGATCTATCTAAAAGTTGTTCGACGTTCAAATATTCGGTGTATTTGGTATGAATTAGTGAGTCCGTACTCAGATTTGAATTAACGACATTGGTCAAACCATCAGCGGGAGCGACAAGAATCGTTTCATCATTCTCAAAAGCAATGGGTCGTTTGCCCGGCTTAATATCACGTGTGAAAAATTCATTGAATGTTGTATAGCCTTTATATCCTTCGTTTATTGGATGGAGCGGCTGAAAATCATACCATTTATCACCCATGGTTTTAAACCATAAATCCATAGTTGGCTTATTATTATCTATGGAATCTTTCTTATCCATATATTCCCCGCGCGCTTCAACAAATTCTCTTGTCCAGGATAAACCTGGTTCCATCTCAACAAAATTAAGCGCACATTCGTTTTGATAGCAAAGTCCATAAAATAATTCATAATAACTCATTCCGTTTGAGGGATTCGGAACAAAATAGAGCCAACCCTCAAAAAAATCCAACAAATCATTGAAATTTTTTTCTCGCCAAACGAATAACTTGCTTGGATCTTTCGGATCCGGAGCCCATCCGCCCGGCGGAACAACCGCGCTTTTTAGCGCATCATCCAATAACTGCGCAAACTGCGGATTTTTTTCGTAAAGTTCTTTCAATTCGTTTACTACCGGTGAATATTGGTTTTCTGCCATGATCAAAGTACCCGCGGTAAACAATACGCAGAGCAAAATACCGATCATGATTATCTTTTTCCTTTTAAAACTTTCATATTTCATTTTCTTCTCCTTTACATTTGATATGTATTCTTAAAAGTTTTCCCGGGCTATACTTTCAAAACCCATCCGATACACTAAACTGCACACTTATTGGTCATTGGGAAAAGATAGAAATTAAGAAGGTGAGAAGTTGAGAAGGTGAGATAAACTTCTATCAAATTGTCACCTTACCTTTCATATGCCCCCGGCATATTTAAATTACCTATTACCAACAACCAAACATCCAAACGTCCAGACTGTACCTCATTTCAACCTTAATCGCGATCAAAGCCGACGATCATTTGATTCCCTCTCGTAAGTGCTGTCAAATGATACGCCTCTATAATAATATAAAAATGATTTTCAGGTTAGCAAATTCAGACCAAAATGACTATAAAAATCAGATCATTCTTTTCAAACGAATAGCACAAATAGATCATCAATATCAATTTCAGACCAAAATGCGGGGAAATGAGAAAAATCAAACGATTGGCAGGGATTTTGCTTCCATAAAAATAGCCGCAAAACAAACGTAAGGTCCACCGGTTCCACGATTTCACAGATTATCACTGATTTAAAAGAAAGCACGAAGCAAAAATAAATCCCAAGCACGCTAAGCGAAAAAAGGTTGACAATTTTTCCGATTCATCTTATTATTAACCCATGACAACAGGAAAAATTAGAAAAAAAACCTTTAATACCGCGGGATTGTGTTTCCCGGAGGATCATTATATGGTGAATCCTCTCAAAAGAATGCAAGAAGTAGAGCAATTAATCGATCAAAAACTCTATTTCACCATCCATGCGCCCAGGCAAACCGGGAAAACCACTTACCTTCATGCATTGGCCCGGAAACTAAACGCCGAAGCTAAATACATCGCATTGGTGGTTTCGTTTGAAGAAGCGGGTTACAGAAGCATAGCCATAGAGAAAGCCAACGAACTTCTTAACTTCAATATTTACCAGAAAGCCAGGGGACAATTACCCAAAGATCAGTGGCCGAGAAACCCACAAACCAAAAAATTCTTAAACCTGAAACACTACCTTACAGACTGGAGCGAAAACCAGGAAAAACCCGTCGTGCTGTTTATCGATGAAATCGATGCGTTAATGGATGATGTTTTGATTTCGACTCTTCGACAACTGCGGGATGGATACCAGGACAGGCCCGGGCATTTTCCCTCTTCCGTGGCCCTCATCGGGCTGCGGGATGTCAGGGAATATAAAGCCACAATCCGCGATGGGTATGCTTCGTTAGGCACGGCCTCCCCCTTTAACATAAAATCGGAATCGCTTCTTTTGAAAAATTTTACCAGGCAAGAGGTATACGAATTACTGGAACAACATACGCAAGAAACCGGCCAGGTATTCCCCGGGGAAGTAAAGGAAGAAATATTCCGGTTATCCGGCGGTCAGCCCTGGCTCGCCAATGCCCTGGCCCGCCAGGTCGTTTCTAAAATACTTGCCGACGATTATTCGAAAGCCATAACCCTCGATATCGTGAAGGAAGCGAAAAGTCAATTGATTTTGCGGCGCGACACACACCTGGACAGCCTTATAGATAAATTAAAGGAAGATAGGGTCAAAAAGATCGTCCAGGCTATCGTAAACGGTGACAGTATCATGTCCGATGTGCTGGATGACGATATTTTGTATGTAAGGGATCTGGGAATAGTGGGGCAAACCGACCCCCTGAAATTCGCTAATCCTATTTATGCGGAAATCGTACCCAGGATAATGGCCTCCACCATACAATCCACTATCCCGGAAGAGATTCAAACCCAGTGGTTTGTAAAAAATGACGGTTCATTGGATATGGAAAAGCTGCTGAAGGAATTCCAAAAATTTTACCGGCGAAACAGCGGGGCCTGGCTGGATCGGTATGAATACAAA
>JAUPLE010000378.1 GCA_030837085.1 Acidobacteriota bacterium
CAAATCGTAAAAACTGTCACGGATACCGATATGCGTAAATCCCAGTATCTTCCCCCATACTTCCGAGATATTGGTCTCTAACTCATCGCGTGGGGCTTCATAATCTTCATTATCTCCTTCGTACCGGTATTGCATTTGTTCCGCGGGTTCAACCTTTTCCACGGGTTTGGGGACGTCGGCGTTCCCGGTATAATCACCGCCGCCGGCGAAACCGAATTGGGCCAATAATTGGAGTTTATCGGCCAACGCCGCCTTCTCGATCCAAAAGCGTTTCCTATCAAAGGGGTAAGTGGGAAGGGAGACGCGGAAAGGCTTCTCATTTTCGTAATAGGCGCGCCAATCAATGGGAGCACCGTAAAGCCAGAGTTCGCCCAATTTCGTTAAAAAGTAATAATCATCCGGGTGTTTTTCCTGTTGGTGTTTGACGATATTGATGATTTTATATTCCCGGGGGGTTGTTTTGTCGCCGGGAATGGATTGGCGGACGATATTGCTTAATTGTCTTCCGGGACCGATTTCGATGAAAACCGCCCCTTCTATTTCCAGTAGTTCATTGAGTCCGTCCGAGAACCGCACCGTTGAGCATAAGTGTTCTCCCCAATAGTGGGGATCAGTGGCCTGTCGGTCTGTGATCCATGTCCCGGTGACATTGGAAACATAAGGGACCTGGGATTTATTTAATTTTACCCCGCGCACTTTTTCTTCGAAAAGGATTCGCACCGGGTTCATCATGGGGGAATGGACGGCATGGGCTATATTGAGGGTCATGCAGACTAACCGTTTTTCCCGCATGTGGTTTTCAAAGGTTTTAACGGCATCGGGCGTCCCGGCCACGATGCAGGAGGGACCGTTGTTAATAGCCAATGTGAGATCGCTTCCTTCCAGCAAGGGGCGGATTTCCGGTTCCGGCAGCGGAACACTCAACATAGCGCCGGTGGAGGTTTGTTGCATGAGTTTACCCCGGGCGGTCACTATTTCCAGGGCGTCTTTCCAGGATAGTACGCCGGCCAGGCAAGCGGCAGCGTATTCGCCGAAACTGTAACCGATCATGGCCGTGGGTTTGACGCCCAGTTGTATTAAGAATTGGGCCAGGGAGTATTGGAAAACGAAATTGGCGGCCAGGGCGATTTCGGGGTCATCAATAGTAACCCCTCCCGGGGCGGTACCGCCGCCATACATTGTGTCCTTTAAATTATATCCTAAAAGTGGTTTTAGTATTTCGAAGGAGAGGTCCATCTGGCGGCGGAAGAGTGGTTCGTTGGTATAGAGGTCTTTGCCCATATTGGTGTATTGACCGCCCTGGCCGGTGATGATAAAAACAATGGGGGGTGGGTCGCCTTTATGGGAGGAGGTTTTCACCTTTTTCGAATTTTTAGTTAATTCTTCCGACGCTTCGGCGGCGGTGCGGCAGACGAGGGTTTTGCGATAGCGAAACACTTTGCGCCCGGTTTGCAGGGTATAGGCAACGTTGTTTAGATCAATATCCGGGGTTTTATCCAGGTATGCGGCCAGGTTTCGGGTTTGTTGTTCCTGGGCAGGCAGTGTTTTAGCGGACAATAATAATAAATAAAAAGTTTTTTGGGGGTCCAGGGGGCGATTTTTCAAAAAAGCCCCCTGGTATTCTTCTAATATAGCATGTGCGTTAGTGCCGCCGATGCCGAAGGAGCTGACCCCGGCGCGCAGTGGGGAGTTGTCGGTTTTCCATTCCATTAATTTTGTATTGACATAAAAGGGGCTGTTCTCAAGGTCCAGTTCCGGGTTGGGAGTTTCGAAGAAAAGTGTTGGTGGAATGGTTTTATATTTGAGAATGAGGGCTGTTTTGATCAAACCGGCTACGCCGGCAGCGGCGGCCAGGTGGCCGAAATTGGATTTGACCGCGCCCAGTACGCAGGAATGGTGGGGTCTATTTTTGAAAACCAGTTTCAGCGCTTCGATTTCGATGGTATCGCCCAGTTTAGTAGCGGTGCCGTGGGTTTCGATGAAGCCGATGGTTTCCGGCGGGACGCCGGCGACTTTCAGGGCGGCTTTTATGGCGTCGGCCTGGCCTTCGACGCTGGGGGCGGTGTACCCCGGTTTCCTGTAACCGTCGTTATTTATTGCCGAGCCTTTGATAACGGCGTAAATATGATCGTGGTCTTCAATGGCGTTTTTGAGTTTTTTCAAGGCCACGACGCCGGCGCCGTCTCCCATGACGGTTCCGCCGGCCCGGGCGTCGAAGGGGCGGCAGTGACCGTCCGGCGACACGATCAAGTTTTTTTCATAATAATATCCTTTTTTCTCAAGGTTATCGATGGTTACGCCGCCGGCCAGGGCGATATCGCACTCTTTCATCAGCAGCGCGCGGCACGCAATATGGATGGCCACCAGGGACGTGGAGCAAGCGGTGCTAATGGAAACCGCCGGGCCGGTCAGGTTTAATTTATAGGATATGCGTGTGGCCAGGCCGTCTTTTTCTGTTAAGGTCCCAGCGGCGGCGCTGCCGAGGTCGTCGCTCTTGCCGGAAATAAAGGTGAGTATATCCCAGGCAGGCAAGCTGGTGGCCCCGGCGTAGAGTCCTATTAAACCGGTGTAATGGTCGGACGCATACCCTGCGTCTTCCAGGGCTTCGTATACGCATTCATAAAATACGCGGATTTGGGGGTTTAATATCTCGGCCTCTTTGGGTGGATACCCGAAAAATGCCGCGTCGAAATATTCTATATTATCGATTTTAGCGGCGGCTTTGACATAATTTTTATCGGCCAGTAATTGGGGATCGATCCCTTCTTTAAGTAACTCATCTTCCGTAAAAAACGTAATGGTTTCCTTGCCGGTTTGCAAATTTTCCCAGAATTCGGCGATGTTTTTGGCCCCGGGGAACCTACAGGCCATCCCGATGATGGCGATTTCCAAACCGCTGTAGGTTGTGGCGTATGAAGCGGCGACAGTTTTATCCATGTTTATTCTCCATCAAAATTTATCCAGTACATCGATCAACTCTTCCTGTATATTATCCTGGTTTGGGTTTCCCGGCAGGGACGGTTCGATATCCCTCGGCGTTTCTTCTTTCTTTATCTCCAGTATGTTTTCCATGAATGAACGGATGGTGGGATAATGAAGTACTTTAACAACGGGTATCTCGATGTCGAAAATTGTCTTTATTCTTTTTTTAACTTCCATAGCCGCCAGGGACGTACCGCCCAATTCGAAAAAGTTGTCGTCCATGCCGATATCTTCGTGGCCCAATAAACCCCGCCAGATTTCCAGTATTTTTCTCCCTGTTTCGCCGGTGACCCGGATGATTTCCTGTGGAGAGATGAATTTCTTTTCTCTTTCTCTTTCACTTTCGGTTTCTTTTCCGCTTTCAGTTACCGCTATTGCGCCGCGTATTTTTTCCAGGTCGATTGAATCGGGTTCATATATCCAGTAGTAATTTCTCTCGAAGGGATAGGTGGGCAGCGAGATACGATTTGGTTTTTCCTGGGAGAAATAATTGGCGCCATCGATAGGGATGCCGTTGAGCCATAAGGCGCCGACTGTATTTAGAAAGTAATGTAAATCCGGGACGTTTTCTTTTGAATTTCTCAGGAGGTTAACGTGCGGGTTTGCGTTCCCGGTTTCGAGGTGTTTACCGACGAATAAGGGGAGGCCGCTGTCGCAGCCGGCCTGGACAAAAATAAGATTGGGGGTTTGCAGTAATTTTTTAATCCCGGTGGAGAATCGTACTGTTTCGACCATATGTTTTTGCCAATAAAGGGGATCGGCGATTTCATCGGCGGTTATCCAGTCGCCGGTGAGGCCTGAAATATAGGGGATGGTTGGTTCATTGGTTTTGATTTTTTTGATGGCTTCGGCAAGTTGGGCGGCGGCGGGGACCATCATTTGGGAATGGCAGGCGCGGGGAAAGTGGAGGCGCAGGCATTCATGGCCATTTTCATGTAATTCTCTTTCGAATTTCTCCATGGTTTCTACCGGGCCGGAGACATTGCAGTTAGAGGGTGAATTCACGGCGGAAATGGAAATATCGGCATTTATTAAGTTTTTTAATTCTTCTTCCGGGAGAGGAACGCTGAGCATGAGACCGGGGGGAGTTTCCTCCATTAATTTTCCTCTCAGGGCCACCAGGCTTAAGGCATCTTCAAGGGAAAAGACGCCGGACAGGCACGCGGCGGTGTATTCGCCGAAACTGTGGCCAATGAGGGCATGGGGTTGTACGCCCCATTTCATTAGTAATTTTGCCAGCGAATATTCGATAGTAAATTTGATGGGGCCTGAGAGCAGGACATCATTTGGTTTCTCCCCGGTTTGCCCTGCGTCTGGCGGGTATAGGGCTTCTTTTATGTTTAAGCCTGTTTTTGTTTCTAAAATATGAAAGCATTGGTCCATTGTTTCGCGGAAAAAGGGTTCATGGCGGTACAGGTCCAGGGTCATGTTGGGGTATTGGGAGCCGTGGCCGGAGAACATGAGGACCACCTTTTTTTCTCCTTTTTTTAGGGAATTGGTTCGGACGTCCCGGGAGTTGGGGTTAGAGAGTAATGTAACGGCGTCTTCGACATTTTTACAAACGGTCATGCGGCGGTGTTCGAAGTGTTTGCGGCCCATAACCAGTGTATAGGAGGTGTCGGCAAGGTTGGTGTGGGGATTTTTGCGGAGGAAGTCAACCAGGTTCTGGGTTTGTTTTTCCAGCGTGGATTGGCTTTTAGCAGATAATAAAATCAAATAATCAAAAGTTTTTGCGGGGGTGAAGGGGGCAGTTTTTTCAAAAAGCGCCCCCTTCATATATTCTTCTAAAACGATATGAGCGTTCGTACCGCCGAAGCCAAATGAACTGACGCCTGCCCGTAATGGGTGATTGCTTATGGGGTCCCATTCTTTCAATTGGGTGACCACATAAAAGGGGCTGTTTTTAAAATCGATCCTGGGGTTTGGGGTTTCGAAATGAAGGCTGGGGGGGAGGAGGCGATGGTTTAGGGCCAGGGCAGTTTTTATAAAGCCGCCGACGCCGGCAGCGGCATCCATGTGTCCGATATTGGTTTTAAGGGAGCCGATGCCGCAGAAATTCCTTTTATCGGTATTAAAAGCCAGTTTCAGGGCTTCGATTTCCACCGGGTCGCCCAGTTCGGTGCCGGTGCCGTGGGCTTCGATGTAACCGATGGTTTCCGGTTCTACTTCGGCGGTGCGTTGGGCCATGCCGATTACTTCGGCCTGGCCATCGATACTGGGGGCCGTATAGCCCACTTTTCGCCAGCCGTCATTATTAATGGCCGCGCCTTTGATTACGGCATAGATATGATCGCCGTCGGCAATAGCGTTTTCCAGTAGTTTCAATAAAACGACGCCAGCGCCTTCGGCGGACACGGTTCCTTTTGCTTTGGCGTCGAAAGCCCTGCAGTGGCCGTCCGGGGAATTAATCATCCCTTCTTCATAGATATAACCGTCCAATTTGCGGTGTAAGATTTTTACTCCCCCTGCCAGGGCCATATTGCATTCATAATTGAGTATACCCTGGCAAGCCAGGTGGATGGCTGTTAAGGATGTCGAACAGGCGGTTTGTACACTGAAACACGGCCCTTTTAAATTAAGCTTATAGGCGATCTGGGTGCTTAAATAATCTTTGCTTGCTAAATGGCCGGCGGTATGCGCACCCAGGTTTTTATATTTCCCGGATAAAACAGTGAGGTATTCCCAGTAGGAACTCTCGCCTGCCCCGGCATAGAGCCCGATGAAACCGTCATAGCGACCGGGATCATAACCGGCGTCTTCCAGCGCGGTCCACACGCACTCGGAAAAAACACGTATCTGGGGGTCCAGTACTTCGGCTTCTTTGGGCGTATAACCGAAAAAAGAAGCATCGAAAAATTCCTTATCTTTTAACACGCCGCCCCGTGTTTTGACAAAGTCCGGGTTTTCTAAAAATCCCGGTTCTATCTCCTGCGCCAGGGCGGATATTTCTTCATCGGAAAAGAAAGAGATAGATTCGACCCCATTTTTCAGGTTTGCCCAGAATTCATTTATATTACTTGCGCCCGGGAACCTGCACGCCATACCGATTACCGCGATTTCCGAGCCGGTCATTGGGTTCATTGCATCAGCCATTTAAGGTCTCCTTTTCTCTTTATATCCGTTTATTTTTTTGCTGCAGCCGGGCTTTTCTTATTTTGTCCAGCGGTACAGCGCGGATAACCGCATTGTTCGGTGCATTTTCACTTTTCCCCCGGCCCAAATACCCGGCGAAAGATCGAACCGTGGGATATCTTAACAATTGGATAACCGTATCCTCTTCGGCAAATTCCTTTTTGATTTTAGTATTGATGCGAATGATATCGATGGAGTCGCCGCCGAGATCGAAGAAATTTTCGTTGATATCGATTTGTTCCAATTTCAGAACTTGTTTCCAGATTTGAGCGACTTTTTGTTCGATTTCATTTTGCGGGGCGGCGTAGTCTTTTTTTGTTTTGGTATCCACATCATAGGATTCCAGCGCCCCGCGGTCGATTTTCCCAATGGGCGTCAGCGGGATTTTTTCCACCTGGATATAATAAGAAGGGATCATATAAGCGGGCAAAGACCCGGCGAGCATATCCCGCGCCTGGGAAGCGCTTATTTTTTCCCTGGATACAAAATAGGCGCAGAGGTATTTTTTACCATCACTGTTTTGACGATCGATTACCACTGCTGCCTGGACGCCGGGACACTTTAATAAGCGGCTTTCGATTTCACCCAATTCTATCCTGAAGCCCCTGATTTTGACCTGGTGATCGATCCGGCCCAGGAACTCAATGTTGCCGTTTTCCAACCATCGCGCCAGGTCGCCGGTTTTGTATACTCTTTGCCTCCGGCGGGTCAGAACATTTTTGTAAAAAGGTTCCGACACCTCCAAAAACTTTTGTTCAGTTAATTCAGGGTTGTTTAAATA
>JAUPLE010000379.1 GCA_030837085.1 Acidobacteriota bacterium
ATCGCAAGGTGGTGGGAATGGTGCGGGCGCTGGGATTCGATTATGTCACGGAAGTCGCTTTCGGCGCCGACCTGGTGGCGGCCCAATACCGGGAACTGCTGGAAAAAGAACCGGACGGTTGTCATATAGCCACCACGTGCCCGGCCATTGTTTCTTATGTGGAAAAGTATCACCCCGGGCTGGTTCATGCCCTGGCCCCCATTGCCTCCCCCATGATCGCCCAATCCAGGGCGCTCAAACAATACTACGGCGATGATACCTATGTGGTTTTTATCGGCCCATGCATCGCCAAAAAAGAGGAAATGTGGCGGGATAAAAAGTGGAAATCGGTCAATGGCGTGCTCACTTTTTCGGAATTGCGGGTGATGTTGAAGGAAAAGAATATCGATCCCAATAACGTGGAACCTTCGGAATTCGATCCCCCGCACCCGGGCAAGGGGATGCTGTTTGCCGTGGGCCGGGGGTTGTTGGAAGCGGCTGAGCTTAAGGAAGATTTGTTGACCAATGAATTGGTGGCTACGGATGGCACCAAGAATTTTGCCCAGGCCATTAAAGAATTCGAAAGCGGCGCGCTGGATGCGTTGATGTTGGAAGTACTTTGCTGCAGCGGCTGCATTATGGGCTCCGGTATGACCGCCCAATCAGCCCAATTTACCCGGCGGACGGATATAAGTAAATACGCCCGGCAGCGCCTGAAAAACTTCGATAAAAATAGTTGGGTGGAGGAAAAAGAAAAATTCGCCTACATCGATCTTTCCATGGCGTTCGAAGTTAACGATCACCGTCTGACCACGCCGTCTCGGGATGAATTAAAAGGCATCCTTGAGAAGATGGGCAAATCCAGGCCGGAAGATGAGCTTAACTGCGGCGCTTGCGGTTACGATACCTGTATCGATCACGCGGCGGCCATCCATGAAGGCCTGGCCGAGAGCGAAATGTGCTTGCCGCATACCATTGAGAAACTCAAGGAAACGGCGGCGGAGTTGTCCAATTCTTACGAAACGCTGGTGAACACCAAAAATGCCCTGGTCCAATCGGAAAAACTGGCCAGTATGGGGCAACTGGCGGCGGGAATCGCCCATGAGGTCAATAACCCCCTGGGCGTGGTGCTGCTCTATGCCCATCTTTTACTGGAACAAGTTCCCCCGGATTCGGAAATGGCCCAGGATGTCCGCATGGTGGTGGAACAGGCGGACCGGGCGAAAAAAATCGTGGGCGGACTCCTGAATTTTGCCCGCAAGAATAAAGTAGTCCTGAAAAAAACCAATATCAATGCCCTGCTGGATAAAAGTTTATACGCCATCATTATTCCCGGTAACATCCAGGTAAAGGTCATCCATCATAAAGAGGATGTCGTGGCTGAAATCGACCCGGACCAGGTTATCCAGGTGCTTTCCAATTTGATCACCAACGCCGTTGAGGCAATGCCGGAAGGCGGCATCCTGGAGATTATTACGGACAGTAACCGGGCCGACGTTTTAATAACCATCAAGGATACAGGTACAGGAATCGAAAAGGATAACTTAAAAAAAATCTTCGAACCTTTTTTTACCACCAAACAAATGGGCAAAGGGACGGGGCTGGGCCTGGCCGTTTCCTACGGTATTATTAAGATGCACCGCGGGAAGATCGAAGTGGAATCCAATACCGACCGCGCCAAAGGACCCGTGGGAACCATGTTCACGTTGGCGCTGCCCATGGAAAGGTCCGAGGAGATGGCCGCGGGCCCTGATTCGTAGTTTGGTAGTTTGAGCGGAGGAAGTAATGAACAATATAAATAAAAAGAAATCGATATTGGCGGTGGACGACGACAGCGATATCCTGCTGCAGACAAAAGTATACCTGGAGGCAGCCGGATATGAGGTGTCCACGGCTGAAAGCTTGAAGGATGCGGAAGCATTGCTGCAATCCTATAAACCGGACCTGGCCGTGCTGGACCTGATGATGGAAACACAGGACAGCGGGTTTGTTTTGAGTTATAAAATCAAAAAAATAGACCCGGCTATCCCGGTTATTATCGTTACCGCAGTCACCAGCCAGACAGGAATTGCTTTCGATCTGACCGGCAGCGGCGAATCGTCCTGGATAAAGGCGGATGCGATTATTGAAAAACCGATCCGCTGTGAACAATTACTGAGTGAAGTGAAACGGCTGCTGCCTTAAGTGGACGGCGACCGGCGTCATGTTTGACAGGAGTTATGAATGAATGAACTGAAGATATTGGTAGTGGATGATGAGCCCGGTATGCGCATGGGCGTCGAACGGTCGCTGCGCAATTATCGTTTCAAGCTGCCTGGTTTCGACGAAGAAGTGTTTTTCAACATCCGCATGGCTTCCACCGGCAAGGAAGCCGTGGAAATGATGGAGTTGGAGAAACCGGATATCCTGCTGCTGGACCATAAACTACCGGATCTCCAGGGATTGGACATACTCCTGGATATTTCCCAGAAAAAATTGGATATCCTCACCATCATGATCACGGCGTATGCGTCCCTGGAAGTAGCCATAAGCGCCACCAAGCATGGGGCTTTCGATTTCCTGGCCAAACCTTTTACCCCGGATGAACTCCGCAATGCAGTGCAGAAGGCGGCCAAGCAAATATTCCTGCAGCGGCAAGCGCAGAAATTGGCCGCGGAAAGACGCCAGGTAAGGTTCCAATTTATTTCGGTGTTGGCCCATGAGTTAAAATCCCCCATTGCGGCGGTGGAGGGATACTTACGCATCGTGGATAAGCATATGTTGGGGGACGATATCGGAAAATACGATACCATGATCCAACGCTCCCTGAGACGGCTGCGGGGTATGCAAAAAATGATCCTGGATATTTTGGACCTGACCCGCATCGAAGCCGGGACAAAGAACCGCGAATTAACGGATGTGAATATTACCGAGGTGGCCCTAGAATGCATCGACGGTGTGACCCCAGACGCCAAAGACCGGGGCGTCTCCATTAACCTGGAGTCGCCTGAAAACATTACCATGCACGCGGACCGCGGCGAATTGGAAATTATTTTCAATAATTTTATGACCAATGCCGTGAAATACAACCGGGATAACGGCCGCGTAGATGTGAAAGTCCAACCGGATGAACACGGGGTTACCCTGGTTTTCTCAGATACCGGTATCGGTATGACGGAAGAGGAACAAAACCGGCTCTTCGGTGAATTTGTACGCATCAAGAATGAAAAGACCAAAGACATCCTGGGCAGCGGCCTGGGCTTGTCGATCGTTAAAAAATTGCTCGCCTTCTATGATGGAACTGTAGATGTGAAGAGCGTACCGGACCAGGGTACCACGTTCACCGTCCGGTTAAATAAAAAAGATGAGGCGTCGAGGTAAATATGAGTACAGGTAGAGGTAGGACATTACGGGGCGACCGGCTCCATATCGGCTTTTTCGGCAGGAGAAATGCGGGCAAGTCTTCCCTCATTAATGCCGTCACCAATCAGGCCGCGGCTATTGTCTCCGAAATCCCCGGGACCACCACTGACCCGGTGTTTAAACCCATGGAATTACACCCGTTGGGCCCGGTGGTGTTGATCGATACTGCCGGTCTGGATGACGGCGGCGACCCGTTGGGTACGCTGAGAAAAGAACGCACGGTTGCGGTTCTTAAAAAAACCGACCTGGCCCTGTTGGTGGTGGATGGCAATTCCACTAATTTCGCTTTTGAAGATGGCCTGGTACAGGAATTTGAAAATGAACATATTCCTTACTTGATCGTGTTGAACAAAGTGGACCTACAGTTGAGTCCCGAAACCGAAAAGTGGCTGTTGGAAAAAACCCATATGCGGGTGAGCTCGAAAAACCGCACAGGCATCGATGAGTTAAAGAAGAAAATCGCGGAAATTGCGCCCAAAGAATGGGAACCGCCCTTTATGCGCGACCTGGTGCATCCCGGCGATGTTATCGTATTAGTGGCGCCCATTGACCTGGGCGCGCCCAAAGGCCGCTTGATCATGCCCCAGGTAAAAGCCCTGCGCGATGTCCTGGACGCCGCCGGCATCGCAATGATGTGCAGGGAATCGGAATTGGCCTTAACCCTGCAAAAATTGAACCAAAAACCGGCGCTGGTGGTTACCGATTCCCAGGCCTTTACCCAGGTGGCGGCCACCGTACCACCGGAAGTAGCCCTAACATCTTTCTCTATCCTTTCCGCGCGGCAAAAAGGCGACCTGGACGAACTGGTCAAAGGAGTAAATGCAGTGAAAAATCTCAAACCCGGGGACCGCGTGTTAGTCGCCGAATACTGCACCCATCATCCCCAGGAAGACGATATCGGCCGCAAAAAAATCCCCCGCTGGTTAAATGACCATGTAGGCGGTGTTCTCCAGTTCGATACAGTTGTCGGTTCCGATTTCCCCGCGGACCTCAAGGATTACAATTTAGTGGTTCACTGCGGCGCCTGCACGGCGAATCGAAAAGAGATAATGGGCCGAATCAAACAGGCTGCCGAACAAGGAATCCCCATTACCAATTATGGCATTATGATATCTTATTTGAAAGGAGTATTTCCCAGGGCTTTAAAACCCCTGGAAAATTGCATCGCTCCAACGAGGAATAAGTAAAAATAGATTGAGCCCACGGAACACACGGAAAACACAGAAAACATTTTCAATCTCCTACCGTGTGTTTCCGTGGAGTCTCTGTTTTTAAGTAGTTTTTTTGAGTGGAGGTTAACATGGACACCGGATTTATCGATCATGAAGAAATTAACGACATGCTGAAAACCACGGTTCCGCCAACCAGTACGGAAGTGGAAGAAATCATGGCGCATGCCCGGCAATTAAAAGGAATATCTTTCGAGGAGGCAGCGCGGCTGCTGCTGTTGGAAGACAATGATTTAATTAACCAGGTACTGGAAACAGCCAACTATGTGAAAAATGAAATTTACGGCAAACGCCTGGTGCTGTTTGCGCCGCTTTATATATCCAATCTTTGCAATAATGAGTGCCTTTACTGTGCGTTCCGCAAAAGCAATGCATTTATCACACGCCGTACCCTGACCATGGAAGAGAT
>JAUPLE010000380.1 GCA_030837085.1 Acidobacteriota bacterium
ATTTTTAGATCTAAAACTCTCCTTTTGCAAGGAATACTTCCTTATGTTAATGGCCAAAAAGCAATATTATGCTGCTTTAAAATTGTTTGAAAAAGGACCTTTCGAATTTAAAGAAATGTTCAAACCTGCCTATTATGCCCTGATGTTTTTCTTAAAAGACGACTATCCCAACGAGTTCATCAAAATGGGCGACGAATTAAAACAAACCGTTGAAGAGATCATCGAAGTCGTCCGTCAATGGGAAAAAGATTACGCGTAGGGGCAGGCCCCCGTGTCTGCCCTTTAATTAATTAGAATTGCCTTGTTTAGAACGATTTTTACCGCGCCGGTAATACCACGACATTTACTGGAATTTTTATCGTATTATTACTCTTAATATCTGTTCTTAAAAAGACAAGTTCATAATTACCGTAAAAACCGGGTCCCACCTGCCAATAGAAAACCCCTTCGACCGTATCCAGCGTGGAACCGGTGGGCAGCGGTTTCAAATTGTCTCCCACTTTGAGAAATCCACTGTATATGCAGGGCGTCATGACCGGGGGAGTATAAGGCAAGAGTTGGGGACAGTCAAAATTGTCCTCCCCAGGCATGTTTAGAGATTGAAAAGGTAGGTAAACTTTATCAAAAATACATTATCGGGTTTTACGTCGAATAAATCTCTAAAATCATTGCCGAAAGAGAAATTCCCACTGGTGCCGATCCCGGTCCTGCCCTGGGACCAGACCAGGAAAACCGTTGACCCCGGTATATATTCCCAGCGGACTACCAGGTTGCAGCGGAATTGGAAGAAATTAAAATTGGGATTGTCAAACGAATAATCGGGATGATGGTCCATGTTTTCATCGATGGAATAGGTATTTTGATCTTTATTGTATTGAATCTGTTCGGCATTAAAGGTGTTATAGCGATTTTCAAATGCATCTGCCCTGGGGTTGGAAATACGTTTAAAATCTATATATTTCCCCGCTGAAATGAACGGCTGGCCGTAGAACTGGATGGAAAGGTCGGGGGTGATACTGTATTCCAGTCGGACGGTCAGGCTGACGGTTTTTTGATCCAATGATGCAAATATATAGCGTTGGCTGTCCTGTAAATCCATGGTGTTTACATATTGAAGAAGTGATTTTTTTGTAGAGAAAGCAGACTCAAGAGAAACCGAGAGGTTTGAAACCGGGCGAAAAGTAACATCGGCCCATAGGTCAAACTGCTTTTCGGAGTCGTTTTTGCCCAGGTAATTGCTTGTCCCTACCTCAAAAACAAACGATTTACGGGTGTCGGTATAGATTTCGCCCCAGTAAGACCATGCTCCGGGTAATTTCAACAGCGGTCCGCCCCGCAGTTCATTGGTGGAAAAATGCTCTCCCTGGGTATTCACGCCAAAAGCGACGCCCCAGTAATTTTTAAAATGGGTATTTAGATTGATATTACCGCCGAAGGAGAGTTTGTCCCCGCCAAAATTCCAACTTTGCCATTGGTTGAGGTTAAAGGCAATGCTCCTGAAAATCGCAAAAGGTTTCCATATTCGGTAGCCCAACCAGGTCCACTGCATGATCCTGTCGGCGCCGCGGAGGTATCCCAGGTCGTTTAATTCCAGGCCCGGGGAACGCCAGGTGACTTCAAACGAGTAATCAAAGTGACCATTCCCGAATTTATCCAGGGAGAAAGTACCGCCGAAGCCACTGAGCGAGGTTCGATCGGGATTTAATGTTACATAATCGGCGTCCGGCCGTTGAAAGTAGTGAACGGGCGACTGTTGGGTATTGAGAATGGCTTCTTTACTACCCTGCACATGGCTGAAAACCGTATTTAATGTAATAGAATGGGTTTTGTTTTTCCAACTGTGAAATAAATCGAAACCTCCGGTATAGGCGGCTTTGTGTAAGAGATTAAGACCTGTATCCGCGTCGGCGATGCCGCGGTGGACAGCGGTAAGCATGCCGCCGATGATGGTGCTGCCTTTATTGTAGTCTTTACGGAGGCGAGCCAGGAAGAAATTTGAAAAGGGTTCAACGGTTTCAGAGCGGCGCTGCCCCAGGAAATCGATTTCCGCTTTTTCCTTATTGGTAAAGCTTTCCAGGATGCCGATGGAAAGGCCGTTTTGTGTTTTCCCCGTCAGTTTGAAAGCCCCCAGGATCGTGGTATTGACGGGCATATTTAGATATTCGTTTTCCTTGGTATCCGGGCAATAGTGAGGACTGCGGCCGATCCTTCGCGAGTAAAAAAGATTATCGCTGGAATAATCGCTGCCGCCACCCGTAACCTGGTAGTTCATAATGTTGTTTCCCTCGATGAAGAAGGGTCTTTTTTCCTGGAAATAGGTTTCGAAGGTCGTTAAATTTACTTCGGATGGATCGGCTTCCACCTGGCCAAAGTCCGGGTTGATGGTAATGTCAAGGGTTAAATCGCTGCTGATACCGAATTTCCCGTCCAGTCCCAGCGCTGCCTTTTGCCCCCGGCCCGAGGCAAAAGGGTTTCCTTCTTCTATGGGCGACTGTTGAAGTTTTCCCACCACATAAGGAGTGATTTCCATTTGCCGTTTGTGTTTAATATTTTTTATTCCGTGTAATTCGCCGAATCGGCTCACATAACCGGGGGCATCCTGGGGGATAAATTGCCAATCAATTCGTTCACCTTTGCGAAACAATCTGCGGGAGACTTGCATGCCCCACACAGGCTCCTGGGAATTTGAGAAGCGCAATTGACTGAAGGGAATTTTCATTTCGGCGTTCCAGCCCTTTTCGTCTACCGAGGTTTTGACATGCCAGACAGGGTCCCAGGAGGTATTTTCATTATTACCGTCTTCGGTAATAGTTTTATCATATTTTACACCGGTGGCGTTTACGGCAAAGACAAATGCGGTTTGCAGGTCATGATAGCTGTCCAATTGGATTGTCACCCAATCGCCCTCTAAACCGTCGCGTCTGGACATACGGCGGACAATGTTTTTAAGTTCCGTATCATAGGCGCGGATGAACACGTATAGGTTCTTATCGTCGTATAATATTTTAAATGCGGTTTGTTGGGAAGGGGGGTTTCCTTCATAAGGGGCGCGCTGGATGAAATTGGTTTCCCAGGGGATGGTTTCCCAGGTAGGGTCGTCCGGTTTGGCGTCGATTACCGGCGCATGAGGGTTGACGTGTTTGGTGATATATACCTTTTTTATATTCTTTTCATCCGACGTCATCTGGGAAAATAATGAAGTCCAACACAGGGCAAGGATTATAGCTAAACAAAGTTTACTCATTTTCAACTCCTTTCTATCGGTTCAATCCACTTATACTGTTTTTTTAGGAAAAAAGTTTCAAATTTTATGGTTCGCAGATAGGTGCTGAGATTTTTTACGACAAAGGCGCCAGGGTATCTTCGAGCCATGGCGGCCATTTTTATTTTCCTATTTCTTCCTTTGCAAGCCCGGTAGTCTCGGCGATGATGTCGATAGAGATTCCCTTGTTTAACATTGATTTCGCTATCTCTACCGCTTTCTCCTTTTGTCCTTCTTCTCTTCCTATAACTCTTCCTTCTTCTTTCGCGAACTCTATTCTTCCACGTTCATCCTGGATATATATTCCTTTTTTGTCATAGGCGTCGAGTTCTTCTTTGGTCCAGCTTAATTGATTGGCCACTTCGAAGGCTTCCCGTATTTCCTTTGGTTCTTCCATCTCTTTCGGGA
>JAUPLE010000381.1 GCA_030837085.1 Acidobacteriota bacterium
GGGTTCCAGGTAATGAAGGAGGGTAAGAATTAAGCTGAACTCAGCGATATAACATGCGTCCGGTTCACGTTCCACCCCATAAATACTTTCTTCCAGGAGGTCCAGCAAATCCCTGGCGTTTAATTTTTTTCCCTGCCGCTGGATTTCTCTTTCGATAAGGAGCCGGTATATCAACACAAGAAATATACCGGAACCGCAGGCAGGATCTAAAATTTTCATGCCGCGTTCCAGCCGTTTCACGGAATCCATTTCGGCAATCACATAACCGGCCAACGCTTCAGGAGTATAAACCGCCCCCTTTGCCTTCCTCTCGAAAATAAATTGTTCATAAATCGAAGAAAGGGTCTCAACAGGGATATAGTCGAAATCGTAAGCTTTGAAAGGAAGGTGCAATTGCAAAACAATATCGGGGGTTGCATCTTCGTCCACAATCTTCGCGCCGCTGAAAATTGCAGCAACCCATTGCACATGTTTATCCTTTAGAGCCTCTTCTTCTTCGAAATTTATTGGAAAAATTTTACCGTTAAAGCGTTCTTCAAGTTCCTTTACAAGTCGTTTAAGCTCACGGACAGTGGCATTTAAGGAAAACACCCTGTCCGGGGAAATATTCTTCTCATGCATCCATTCATCCGTAAGAATGCCCCTATCGCGCAGGTATTTTAAATAAACATATTTCCCGATCAACCGATTGGCCAACTCATCTTTAAGTCCGCCTTTACGGATCAACTCTTCACCCAGTGTATCGATATTTTCCAACAAGCGTCTATCGACCCGTTTACCGGCGTCTAATTTTTCAGCATATTCGGATTGCCATACCATGCCGGTATCGATTGCAGTGGCATTCAACTCACGAACCAGGCGATTCAGTTCTTCCAGGGTTTTTAATTCATCCACCAGCCCTTCGTTTTCTTCTTCTTCCGAATAGTTAAAACCGGTGTATACCCGGACCTGGTTCGGGAGGACGATGATGGCAAAAGGAGCAAAGCACAGGTTCCACAGTTTTCGATGAATTTGCCTTACTGCGTTCACGTCTTCGGCTTCCCCGACATAGACGGCAGGAGCCGGTGTATAATGGTTTTTTAAAGATTCGGGGGCCCTTTCGAAAACATATATCCCATCTAAACCGAGATTTTTGGCGCTTCGGAACAAATGAGTGGATTCGGGTGGCTGGGGCGTATTCACCCGGCAATAATGCGGAGACACATCGTAGCCAAGTTTTTGCACCAGTTCATCCAGTGTAATCATGATCGTATTACCTCGTCGATACCGTTCGCCTCCAGGTTCGCTTAACCTGCAAAATGAATCTCAAACTGTCCATGCGTTCTTTAAAATTAATTTTTTTCTTATCTATCATACCACAGCGTAAACTTTTTGGCTATACTTTCAATGAAAAATAAACTCTCCTCAATGGCTTTTATTTTTCTCGACATCGCGGGGGGAAGGGAACAGACAAAAAGTACGAACAGGAATTAGGGGCTCTCTCGGCTTACAATTTGCGAACTGTACTTCGCATTCTGCTTACATTTTGCGCACTATACTTCGCAAAATGTTAATTGTATGCTATAATGTGGGTATGATCGATAAAACCCTATTAAAGAGAAGACTGGTAGAACAAAAAGAAGAAGCCGGAATAATCCTGGGCCAAAACCTGGTAGAACGGGAAATGCAGCAAGAATTCCTAAAAAACCTGGACGCACCCCTGATAAAAGTAATCATGGGACCCAGACGCAGCGGAAAAACTGTTCTATCCCTGCAAATCCGGGAAAAAGATTATTACTACATTAACTTTGATGACGAAATACTGGGCGGGATTAAACCGGAAGATTTTAACCAACTCCTGGAACTGATCATCGAACTATTCGGACAAAAAAAATACCTCGTACTGGACGAAATCCAGAATGTCGATAAATGGGAACTGTTTGTAAATCGACTGCACCGCGCCAATTACAACATTACACTGACCGGGAGTAACAGCAAATTACTGTCAAAAGAACTCAGCAGTTCCTTAACAGGGCGAAGTCTAACCCTGGAATTATTGCCTTTTAGCTTCCGGGAATATCTAAAGGCGAAAAATCTACCTCTCCTGGCTGAAACGACTTCGCAAATCGGCCAGATGCGGAATTATCTAAATGACTATATCGAAACAGGGGGATTCCCGGAAGTGCTCCTGAGATTAAAGGATGCGGAACTTCAAAAGAGATACTTGAAAGAACTATTCGAGGCCACAATACTTCGCGATGTAGTGCATCGCCAGCGTATCCGTTATAACCAGGAATTGGTCGAATGCGCTCATGTTGTCATCAGTAATTTCGCAAGACGCACCAGCTCCAGGAAGTTATCAAAGGAAATCGGGATCAGTGAACATACGCTAAAAAAATATACCGGTTATTTAGAAGACGCTTACTTGATTTTAAGCGTCAAAAAGTTTTCCCCCAAACCATTGGAGATTGAAAAAAGTATCCGCAAATACTATGCGATCGATACAGGTTATATCCGTGTAAAAGGGCTTTCCAGTTCCAGGGACATCGGTTTATTAATGGAAAACCTGGTGGCAGTGGAATTGAAACGCAGGGGCTGCGAATTTTATTATTATTTGTTGAAAGAGAGGAATGAAATCGACTTTGTGATCAGGGAAAACCGGGAAATTACCGAAGTTATCCAGGTGACTTATGATAAAGATGGTATCCGGGATAGGGAGGAAACCATGGGGATTGATACCGCCAGGGAATTGGGGGCGAGAAAATTAAACATGGTTACCTGGTTCCATGAGGGTGAAGAAACAAAAGCCGGCATAAGGATTCGCTATATCCCTCTGTGGAAATGGTTGTTGCCCTGACTTTGTGACTATTTAATCTTCCATCCGCTTTTCCGTGGTCTTGACATTCCTCCTGCTACCAGGTATAGTTAAAAGAGATTCAATGATGAATGATGAATGATGAAAATAAAGAAAAGGCCATGAAAAAGATTTTTATCAGTTACAGTCATAAGGATGCGGAGTTTAAGGATATGTTGGTGGAGCAGCTCAAGGTTTTGGAGTTGGAAAGGTACTGCGATCTATGGGTAGACGACCGAATCCAAATGGGAACCGATTGGCTCCCGGCCATTCAAACCGCCATCGAAGAAGCGGATATTGCCGTTTTAATGGTAAGCGCCGGGTTTTTAACTTCAAAGTTTATTCGTGGGGAAGAGGTTCCGCCAATTTTGCAGAGGAGAGAGAAGCAAGGTTTAACAGTCTTGCCGCTTTTTGTAAAGCCCTGCCCATGGAAACAAGTTCCCTGGTTAAGCGGCATCCAGGGGTTCCCCCTGGATGATAAATCTTTAATGGAATACCCCAAACCCAGGCGCTTAAATTTCTTAAAAGAATTTGCGGAAAACATATATCATTCAATAAACCCATCGTCGGAAGAGCCGGAAAGGGTAAAGGACATAGGAAGCAGGCCCGGCCCTGCTAATAAAACTCCACGCAGTGGAGCCGGCCCTGCAAATGAGACCCCACGCAGTGGGGCTGTGTGGGGTCCACGCAGTGGGGCCATTTTATTTACTCAATTACCACCGCGCAAGATCAAGTTGATTGGTCGTGAAAAAGACCTTTCCGCATTGGCGGAAATGTTAAAGAAGTCGGAGCGGGTGGTATTGGTCAACGGCCTGGGCGGCATCGGCAAAACCGAAGTATGTAAATCTTTTTTCTACATTCATTATAATCAATATCAATACGCCGCCTGGATCGATTGGATTTCCACTTTCAGGGAATCGCTGGTGAATGTCCTGGGGGGCGACAAATCGACTTTTATCCAGGCCGCTGAAACCGATACCCAGGATGACCGGTTCGATAAAATAACAGCGCGGCTGCGGTGCATGCGGGAGTCGTTTCTATTGGTGGTGGATAACATCGAGAACCCCGGGGATGCGGACCTCGATGTCCTGGCGTCGCTGCCCGCGCAAGTGAAAGTATTGGTCAATTCGCGCAATTATATTGAAGGGTATGAAGTACGGAACCTCGATTATTTAAGTAAGGAGGAATGCCGGGCGTTATTTTATGAGTTTTACAAAGGCAAGCCGGATGATGCGGATGATGAAGCCGTGGACCGGGTTGTTGAGTTGTGTGGGTATCATACCCTGACCGTGGAGTTATTGGCCAAAACCGCGGTTCATGCCGGCATGGGAATAGCGAAGCTTTATGAGACGCTGAAAAAGAAAGGCTTCAATTTAAATAAAGTGGCCGGCGTCGGCAATGAAAAGGTGGCCACCGTGTGGCACAATGAAAAGGAAAAGAAGCGGTTTTTCGATCACCTGGTGAAGGTTTTCGATATCGCCGGCGTCACCAAAAAGGAGTTGTCGATATTGGTGAATATGTCGGTGTTGCCGGCGGTGTATATCCCCATGGAATGGGTCAGGGAATGGCTTGAACTGGCAGACAATAATGCAATTACATCGTTGGTGGAAAAGGGCTGGATAAAGCGGGACGGTGTGGGCGAGGAAACGCGGCTGTATTTGCACCCGGTGATGCAGGAAGTGGTGCGGTACCGGGCCAGGCCCGATGCGAAGAAATGTAAGGTGTTGATCGGGTCGCTTAAGCGGAAATTGAAAGTGGAACCGGGAGATAATCCGATTTTGAAGAAAGAGTATATCCAGTATGGGGAGGCGGTGGTACGGACATTGGCCATGGAGATGGAAGAGAAGGATGAAGCCCTGGCGGCGCTGGCGAATAATTTATCGAATATCTATTGGCATATGGGTCAACTGGACCGGGCGTTGGAATTTCAATTGAAAGCATTGGCCA
>JAUPLE010000382.1 GCA_030837085.1 Acidobacteriota bacterium
AAATACCTGGTAACCAATAAACGGTATCGCAAGTTTATCACTTATTTGGATGGGAAAGAAAAGGCCCTGGAAGAAATCCTGCCGTTGAAAGTATTTACAGGGGAATTGCTTGAACTGGCCGGGACAATAAAGGATTACCTCGATTATTTGGGGACAGATATCTGTGAATGGGGGAAAAAACTCCGTTCCTCTTATGATGATGATAAAGAATTCAATGGCGACGACCAGCCCGTGGTAGGGGTTAGTTCGTATGCGGCCCGGGCGTATTGTTTGTGGCAGTCTTGTTTGCAAGGGCAGAAAACGGTCTACCGTCTGCCCACCGAGGTGGAATGGGAATGGGCCGCGGCGGGCCGGGAACCGGATGGCTCACTGCGTGAATATCCCTGGGCAAAAGACAAAGGAGAACCCACCCCGGAACTGGCCAATTATGGAGAAAATATCGACGCTACGACTCCAGTAGGACGTTACCCGCAAGGCGCCACGCCCGAAGGACTCATGGACATGGCCGGTAATGCCTGGGAATGGATGGATAATTGGACTACTGAAGATAAATACTACCGTGTTTTGCGTGGCGGCTCCTGGGCCTATCAATCCGACTATCTGCGTTGTGCGGCGCGCAACGGCGATTTTCCCCGGTCCTACTGGGATCCCTACGGATTTCGTGTTGTGCGCATGTGTGCCCCCAGTCATACCTCATAATGCTCGATTTTCCTTGTTTTTCTCACTTTCTTACCCCTCTTAACTTCTTTACTTCTCTTTTTTACGTGTCTTCTGTGTGTTCCGTGGAGCTTTTTTTCCATTAAAAACCCTATTCTGCTCTCTCAAAAGAGGTTTCTTTCGCAGTGGAAATACATTTTTTATTCGTGGAAATAGCAATTTTGTCCGTGGATATGATATATTCAATCGTGGATATATAGATTTATTTCGTGGATATTTAATTTTTAAGCGTGGAAAATATAATTTTATGCATGGAATTTTAAATTTTAAACGTGGAAATCATATTTTTATTCATGGAAGTTGCAATTTTTAAAGTGGAAATATATTTTTATTTCGTGGAAATCCAATTTTTTAGCGTGGAAAAGATTTTAACGAATGAAAAAATCCAGTTTTTCCTGGAAATTTCTCTCCCCGGCGGCGATATAATCCTCTACCGGAACAAAAAAAGTGTCTGCCCCAATTGAAATTCCTTATTTCTTCGTACCTTCTCTTTTTTCAGTGTCTTCTGTGTGTTCTGTGGGGCTTTTTTTCCTTGTTGACATCATCTCAAAAACGTTCTAAAATGGTGAACTCATGAAAAAACAAAAATCATCAAAATCAGTTATATTTGCAGCTTTCCTGGCGAACCTGTTTATCGCCCTGGTTAAGTTCATCGTTGCCCTTATTACCCGCTCTGCCGCCATGCTGGCAGAAGCCATCCACTCCCTGGCCGATACCTTTAACCAAATTTTACTCCTGGTGGGTATCAAACGCGGCAAACGCGCCCCAGACAGCCTCCACCCCTTCGGATTCTCCGGCGAAGTCTATTTCTGGTCCTTTATCGTGGCCATCATACTCTTTTCCGCCGGCGCAATGTTTTCCATATACGAAGGAATTCACAAATTGCTCCACCCCGCACCCATCAAGAACATCACCTACGCCTTTGCCGTGTTGCTCTTCTCAATCGCCGCCGAAAGCATCGCTTTTTCCAGCGCTTTTAGAAATGTCAACCGCGAAAGGGGCAAGGACAAAATATTCACCTACCTGCGCAAAACCAAAAAATCCGAACTAATCGTCGTATTCATGGAAGACCTGGCTGCCATTTCCGGGTTATGCTGCGCCCTTGTATTGATCGCCCTTGAACACTTTACCCATATATTATTCTTCGACGGCCTGGCCTCCATACTCATTGGGTTGATCCTCGCGGCAGTAGCCGTTTTCCTCGGCAATGAAACCCGCTCCCTGTTATTGGGCGAAAGCGCCGATCCCGAATTAATCAAAAAAATATCCACCATATTCGAAGCCGAAGAAAGCATCGATCGCGTCATTCATATCAAGTCCTTGCAATTGGGACCGGAAGATATCTTGATTGCCGTTAAAGCCCAATTCAATGATCGCCTCAATACCAGGGAAACCTGCAACCTGATCAACGGCATTGAAAAAGAAATTCGTGAGCGCTACCCGGACGTGAAAAAAATCTTTATCGAACCGGACATATACAAAAACAACTATTAATATGGAATTAGTATCCGTGGTTATGCTCAGCTATAACCGGAAACACGATGCGGCCGAAGGAATAAGGTTGCTGCTGGCCCAGGATTATAAAAACCTTGAAATCATCGTAGTGGACAACGGCTCAACTGACGGAACCATTGAAACGCTGAGCGAAATATTTTCCCAAGAACAAATAAAATTGATCGCCCTGCCGCGGAATATCGGCGTGGCCGCTTACAATATCGGTTTTGAAAAAGCTGCCGGCCAATACATCGTCGTGTTGGATGACGATTCCTTCCCGGGGAAAAACGCTATTCCACGAATGGTAGAAGCGTTTCAAAAGAACGACAAACTCGGGGTAGTGGCTTTTAACATAAAAAATCATGCCACATTATCCAATCTGTCCGACCAGTCCGACCAGTCCAACTCGTCCGAGTTATCCGACCTGTCCGACACAACCGGAGGTTACTCGATGGCCTTTAACGGCTGCGGGGCCGGCATCCGCAAAAGCCTGATCGATAGAGTAGGGGGCTACCCCGGGGAATTCTTTCTTTATTGGAATGAGCAGGACCTGGCCATACGCATATTGGCCGCCGGGTATCAAATCCGATCGTTCAATGACATCATCGCTTATCATAAATATTCACCGGCCAACCGGGAATCCTCACGCGCGCCCTTCTACTACACCCGGAATCTCTACTGGTTGACCTGGAAATATTTTCCCATGCTGAAACTTATCAAAGATACCCTACAATTGATCTATTGTTCCTTTTATTACACCCTGGAGCAAAAGACCCTGGTATATCTTAAAGCCACCCTTTCCGCCCTTCTTAATATAAAAAAAATCAAACGGAAACCAGTGGCCAAGGAAATCATCAATAAACTGAGGCTCACTTATAAGCTGGCCTTTATATATTATAAATGACCTTAAAATTTTTGATTTTATCGCACTTTTATGCTAATATAAGGCCCTCATGAAATTAACCACATCGTCGATAATTCTTATTTTTATAGGAACATATAGTCTTTGGGCGGTCAAATACCCCATTATCAATTACCAGACCGCCGACGGGCTGCCGCAGAACCAGATCAACGCCATAACACAAGGAGAGTGGGGTAATATCCTGGTGGGCACCCAGACTGGAATGGGCAAATTCGACGGTACTCAATTCGAAACTATCACCAGCAATGATGGACTTATCCATAATTTCATTACCGGTTTCACCCTGGATGATAAGCATCAATTATGGATTGCCACCCAGGGAGGTTTAAGCAGGATAGACGAAAGAAAGAACTCGGTTACCAATTTTCCCTACAGCGAACCCATCATGGCTATTACCTGGGATAGGACGTTGAACCGCCTATGGGTTATTACCGGCAAAGGCATTTATTATTTAAGAGAAAATGAAGGGACCTACCACAAATACGACAAACTTCTCAACCATAATATAAAAGATGTGCTCATAAGCGCCGAGGGCGTTAAGTATTTTTATGCCGATTTTGAGGTTATCGTAGAAAATCGCGGCAGTCAAAAAATTCTCAAAAGTAAAGACAAAATAAATGTTTTAAAAACCATTGGCAAAGGCGAAAATGAGCAGGTCCTCGCCGGTACGGAAAACGGTTTATTCATACTGGAAAACAATCTTCCTGATCGCTGGATAAAATACCTGGAATTGCCCCCGGTATCCGGGAACATTACCGATATCGTCGAGGATGAAACCGGCAATTTATGGCTGGGAACTACGCGGGGACTCCTTTATTTCAACAAGAAAGAAAACAATACCCTTGCGATTACCAAAGAAAACGGCCTGGC
>JAUPLE010000034.1 GCA_030837085.1 Acidobacteriota bacterium
AATGTGAATCTTGAAAGGCAAGCTTTTCCAAAAATTAATACCAAATCTCTTGAGGGTTTTCCTATCGTTCCTTATAAAGAAAACCATAGAATAATATCTCTAAGTGCCCAAATCCTGGCAGCAAAAGGAGCAAACCCTGATGCCGACACTACGGCACTGGAAAAAGAGATCGATCGCCTGGTTTACGAACTCTACGGCCTCACCGACGAAGAAATAAAAATTGTGGAAGGAGAATAGCTGTTTAGCCGCGAAGGACCACGAATAAAAACATACTTCCCTCGTCCACAGATTACACCGATTCACACTGATTGCCTTTTCATCGATTCCTGTTTTCTCTCCTTCAAATATGTCTGGATATAAATCTGTTTATCGGCTGCCAGGAAGGTTTGAATCGCGGGGAAGTAACTTGAAAACTGGATCATGTTCTTTATCGATTCATAATACTGTCTAAAAGTAGGAGATTCTTTATAAAAATCGTACACGCCTTTCTTATATTCGTCTGTGACCTCTAATCTTTTACATTTCCTGGAAATGGAAGATACTTTGTTTCCATTGGGATTATAGATATCGATGATAAATTCCTCTCTACGAAGGGTTAGTGGTCATCCATGTTCATCCGTGGCTAACAAATCATTCTTCAAGGACTTTGACCGATTCCTCATCCGGCTTCAACCTTTGATAATCATGCTAAAGACGATCCCGCTCAGAAAAAATAGCCCCTGAAGGCGATTCCTTTATAAATCGATGGAAATCATCGATCGCATCCCGATCAACAGGAATCGAAACACCGGGTGACGATAATTTCGTCACTCCTTCCGCAGCCAATATTACCAGCCTATCCCGCACATCTTCCAATATGATATCACACGTATGTATCCCCTTTTCCAATATATCCAGGTATTCTCTCCCTTCCGCCGCCGACGTTATACCCTCATCATCCTTCCAATCGGAATACAATTCCTCACCGTAACTCCTTAGCGTTTCCAGGGCGGTTGCCCGCTCCCTGCACTGTTTTTTTGTCAGTCTGTCTATTCCATCCGCTAGCGCTTTGACCCATCTGCCCCAATGAATTAAAGAATTCCTGGCAAGATCACGGGTATAACGATCGATATTCGCCTGCAGTGCGGACTTTTCTACCCGGAGAGTCTCCAACTGCTTCTCCTGCCAGTCATCCGCGCGGGCCTGCTGCGAAATTAAAAAGATTATATCATCGATCTCAAGAATGCGTTTTTTTTCATCTTCGATTTTTTCCAGGTATAAGTTCTCATGCGTAATTATTCCAACTTTCTCCAATTCTTTCACTTTTCTTCTATTTTGAAATGTATCGATGGCCATGCCGACTATTACGATAATACCGTAGGTAACCCCCATAGAAGCCACGAAAAAACCGATATGAAATATCTTTACTAATAAGCCTACTAAAAGCGTGAATACATACGCAAAACCCAGTCCGAAAAGGGCCCCGAATATACATTCCCTGAATATTGGGGAAAACTCTTTGATGAGTTTGGACAGCCCCCCGGGCCCGGATGATTTTTTCTTCAAATCGACCGAATCCCCGCCCCATCTCCAATATATCCCATATAAAACGGTTACTACGTAAAATATGGTTTTTAATAAATCGAATGCCTTTCTATTTTTTGATTGGCCGATAGTAGCCCCTACAAGAAGTGTGATAATCATCAGGACACTAAATATACGCGAGACTCCGCCGGGATCCTTAATACCGCAAATCGGGCAGGACACCACTTTGAAAAAAAGCGGTTCCTTACATTTACGGCACATGGGGGTAGGCGGTTTTCTACCTTTTTTGGGGGCTTCACTTTCTATGGTTTCGTTCGAACTATTTTCTTTTTCCATATTACTATTTTATAGACGCTTCACGGTATTGTCAATAAAATACGCGGACTGAATTTTTGGTAGCTGCTCAGTTTTTTTCCAGGCAGGCCAGTAGAAAAAAAGCTATAACCATCCCGAATTATTCTTTAAGGGATATGAAAAACGTCAGGCTGACGTTTTCGCCGCCCCTTCTGCAGCCCACGAACGCATAACATCATTCAATCCCAGCATAAAATGCCCGGACATACCTACGGCAATATTATTCACCAGGTATAGGGAACCCTTAAAATAAAGCGATTTGGGGACATTCAAATAGTCCTCAAATAAAATCTATTAATGCTCTATTTTCTCACTTACTCCATATAATAATAAAATAATATGACAAAAATCATTTACATCTTAACAGACTGCTCGCTTTTTTGTATGATCAATTCTAAACCAAAAAAAGGAGAACACCAAATGATGAAAAAAGCTTTAAAAGTATTTTTAGTCTTGTTGATGTTGGTAGGGATTGTCTTTTCAGTGGCCAACTTTGTCTCTCACGATGTGAGCGCCTATGCAATTGATGGGAAAGATATTGTTGATGGAAATGGGAATGCCATTGATTGTGAACCTATTGGCATTCATTGTAAGATTGTGACCCCAAATCCGCCTAAAGACTAACCCTACACTTAAGCTGTAGTTTGAAGATGGATATTGCATGTTCTAAGCAAAGTTGAAAAAGGCATGCAATATCCTATTCTCAAGAAAAAAATATTTTCTCCTATCATCAATCCTATAGACAGGTGAGAAAATCCCGGACCGAATTTCTGCGTCTTGCTTGAAAAATCAGTTAAATCTTGACAGGGGATTGGTTTCTGTGTATGATGAATCCTAAAAAACATAAAAGATATAAGGAAGTTGCGATGAATAAACAACGAATACTCTATGTTTTATTGGTTTTGGTTTTTTTTGCCGGGAGTTTATGGGGCTATGAAATAAAATTTCTTGAAAAATTCGAACTGTCCCAGGAAAAAGAACTGATTGCCTATCCCATGGCGTTATGCGTTACCGAGGATGACCTGTTCCTGGTCTCGGATATGAAGCTGGCGCATGTAAAAGTCTTCGACAACAAGGGAAACTTGCTCAAAATTCTCGGTAGGCAAGGCTTCGGGCCAAATGAATTTACCCGCGCCACTTACAGCTTTTATGAATATGGAAAATTTGGCGTTTATGATATGGATGCCTGGCGAGTACATTTATATGATCGAGAGGGTAAGCAGGGCTTCAAACGTGTAAAAAGCATTTTTTGTTATAACACCATTACCGATGCCCATCTCAAAGGCAATAAGCTGTATGTAGCCGGATATAAAGTAGGAGACGATAATAACCCGTATGGATTTTTCAGCATCGATATTCACTCAGGGAAAAGTGATTTACTAATGCCGGTTTACTATTCATATGGTTTGACATCGTACTCTGAATATAAGGTCAGTATGGATTCACCATTAGTGAACATGGTTGGGGGTATGAAAAAATTCGATATTACCGGCGACTCTGCTTATTTTGTGTGGGAGGGTATTTTAAATATTGTACGGATACCATTATCCGGCGGCAAGATTACCTGTTTTGGGCATAAAACCGATAATTATGTGCCACCCTTCATATCTAAAGAAATATTGAAAACCATTGATTTAAGATACGGTAAAGCCAGCGCCTATGGCAAAGCCAGGGGAAAAATGTCTTTTCTTCATAAAATATTCGCATGTAAGGACTATGTAATGGTGATTTACCGCGGCCCTACCCGTAATGAAACGCTGCTGCCCTATACAGCCCAATTTTATACGCTGGATGGCGAATTTATAAATGAGGTCCGGCTCCCGGCTCTCAGTTATAAAACGCCTTTCTTCCTGGATAAAGAGAAAAATATTTTATATGCCGTTGCAGCGGGTGATAAAGAAGAAGATGAAGAGGACTATTATATTATAAAGATGCAGGTATCTAAAGGCAATCCAAAATGAAAAATTACATCATCGGCCTATTAATGGTCATCAGCCTGGTATTTGCCAGTCTCTTTTACAAGGAAAAAACCCGGCTGAGATACGCCGAATTCCCGGTAGTGGAAACGAAAGTCAGTGACAATTCACATTTACACCTCTACGTGTTTTTTTCAAAACAAAATTGCGTTCCATGCCTTGAGTATATCAAGGAATTAAATGAATTACCCCCCGAAATCAAAGTCTTCGGGGTGGTGCCTGACTTTGAAGTGAAAGATGAGGCAATCTTGAGGGAGTTAACCGGCGCTGCATTTCCATTGATAGGTAATTCCCAGTTCAAGTGGTTTATCCCTTTGTATTCTCCTACAACTGTGGGGGTTTCGACTAAAGGTGAAATCTATTTTGTCTTACCCGGCGTACCGGGAGAAAAGGACTATATAGAAAATTTCTTGATGAACCTGTACTACAAACTTCAGCGCATTTTTGTGAATAAAAGATAGCTTGCATCAATGTTCAAATCGGTTTCCTGGGTCGACAGAAATAACGATCAGGAAACGGTCAAATAATTGATTTCTTCTTTCAGCGTCTTTTTTACATTACTCACTGCCGATGTCCATCCTTCCAATTCTGCAAAATCCTGCTTTATCTCTGCCCTGAGTCTCTCTACATCGATTCTCGAGTCCGATGTCAGGTATATTACCGCCGCCCCTTCTGCAGCCCACGAACGCATAACATCATTCAATTCCAGTATAAAATGCCCGGACATTCCTACGGCAATATTATTCACCAGGTATAGGGAACCCTTAAAATAAGGCAATACGGAAAGCAACACCCGCCCCCGCTTATCATTATCCAATTGCCCAAAGGTTTTCCCTTTAATGGTTTCCAGACCGGGAAAAACCGCCGCGTAGAAATTGGTCTTTTCCTCCCCGGACAATTTCAATAACCGCGCATTAGAACAAATAAATGACTCAACTGTTATATCGTCGGGTAAATCACCGGGATGCGGAATATAATTAAAATCCTGTTTTTGGCCGGGTTTGCTGATTTCAACATTGTCCAGCGTGATACTAAGATGTTCATTGTATTTATCGATTTTCCCATCCAACCGGTTGTACAATTTCTCTCCCAACCCGATTTCCGTATAAAGTTCCAGGGCCGTAACCTCGCCTTTTCTCAATTCGACGACCGGGTTTTCTTCTTTGGCTGTTTTCTTTATTTCAGCGGCCGACAGGGATTTTATAAAACTGACATATGATCCGATCATGGCCGCAAGAATATAAACCAGGTGAATCAGTATCCCGGTATTGAAATTTTCCGGCAACCGGCTTTGGGCCCTGAAAATGTTCATATCGCCTTCGATAAAATTAACCAGGGTTTTGACGTCGATATAAAAAACCTGGTTGAGCCAGAACCTTAAATAGCGCCGGCGCAGCGCCTGCAAGTAATCGTAAAAATCTTTGAATCCTTCAAATCCCCGGCTGCTGGATTCCACAGCCGTTAAGTGATAAAAAGTCGTGGGAAACCAGACGGACAACGCATTATTCTTTCTATTCACCCGCTTCATTTCATTTTTAAAACAGTCTTCCAGGTTATCCATTTTTGGGTACTGCTCGTGCCAGTATCCTTCGATAACGCTTCTGGCATTTACTCTTTCGCTGTCTTTGAACTCTCCATGAGCCCGGGCAGCCTCTTTTTCGAAATCACTAATCACATTTATTTTGTCGCCGAATAATTTATAAGAAGAGGGAATGACTTCGGCATTTTCTTCGTTGACGGTGCCAAATACCAGCGGTATGGCAATGACCATCACAAGCCATACCACCAGGATGATGGCCAGACCGTTTTTTTTGGCCCAGTGGCCGGGGATGGTCCCGATGACGAGGCAGAAAAAAAACAATAATAGGGCCACAAGCAAGGATGGAATTAGGCCGTCAATAAAGGGCCATGACAATGGGATGCCTTC
Organism: Acidobacteriota bacterium; assembly: GCA_030837085.1. Lineage (GTDB taxonomy): Bacteria > Acidobacteriota > Aminicenantia > UBA2199 > UBA2199 > JAKAGC01. The sequence continues at coordinate 5,782 of JAUPLE010000034.1, forward strand.
CATCATGGTCAGGCCCAGGGTGCAGCCGAAAATAAAAAGAAAACTGAGGACTACTAATATGTACCGGGAAACAAAGATGGATAGGTGAACAGCCAGGCGAGAATGACCGTGGGAAAGGAATTTCAAGTACTCTTTGCTATTCATGGCTTTGAGGCCGAAATACAAAACCGCAAAGGTTCCCAGGAAAAGTACCACAGTGGAAAAGCGCAGCGGTAATAGGGCATTGGAAATAAAAATCGTCTTGCTTTGGCAATTGCTGGTAATATCCAGGTTGGCATTGGTGTTGATATGGCCGGATATTTCCGTCATGACCGGGGGATTGCTGAAAAATATGGATGTCCGCGCCGGGACAAACAAAATCCTTGCCCCAATATGGGATATACTTTCATAATTGTTTAATAATTTGAAGGTTTTAATTTCGCTATTTTGAAATTCCTTGATTTTGCTCGTTATCCCCTTATTTTCCTTGATCCCCTTGTGCACGCCAAAAAGGGAGATTAATAAGAGCACGAGCAAAACCGCGGTTTTTTTTTGAGTGAAAAATCGACGGGCCTCCTGCAAAAAAATCGGCTTAAAACAAGACATGGTCACCTCGCAATTTTTTATTTATAGAATGGCGGAAAAAACCTGGGCCGTATAACTCCCCAAAAGCGATGTTTCGGCAAAGGCATCGTTTAAACGCCAGAAAGAGTCGATTAAGGGAACCCGACACCGGGATACATCGTATTTAATGGTTTGCAGTAGGCTGGCAATTACTTTGAGCCGGGTATACGTTCGTTTATAAATGCCGGTAATATCGCCTCTTCTCAGGAACATGGCCGCTTCAGCAAACGATACCCCATTTAAACCGTATGCCTTTGCAAACGCTTCATAATTGAAACTTTTTAGTTTGGCCTGGACCTCGTCATTGTATGGGGTGGCTTCGGCTGTTTTGATCAATGCTTCATAGGTCTCAATGGCCTTTTCAATGTTAGCGACAGCGCTGTCAGTGGCCTTGTCCAACGCGATGAGATCCAGTCCCTGGCTGTCCTTCAATTCCACCATAGCCAACAATTGATAGATCGAGGAACCGGCCTTCAAATAATAACCGGCCCCCTGGATGACGTAGGCTTCTATCGAGCTGCTAATTCCAATTGCGCTTTTCCCGACGTCTTCATACCCTTTGCCTGAGCCATTACTCATTATGTATGAATATACATTCATTTTTAGCGCGATTATCCCTATTACAATAGATATGATTAGCTTTACCCGCATATTTGTTTTATACATGGTTGTCCTCCTCGTTTGATTGTTGATTTAAGTTTATTTCTTTTTCGATTATTCGCTCGTTTTCGAGCAGGTATTTCTTAAAATACGACATCATGGAATACCTCACCATTTCCGACTCGCGGAAATAGTACAGGAACTTCCTCAGCCATTCCCGATAATCACCGTAATTGCCGGTCCCGATAGAAGCTTCGATTTCATTTTCAAAAAACATCTCACCCTGGCCGTGGAGGAGATAGTATACGTTTACCCTGAATTTTTTGGTGAGGTTGAAGATGGTATCAAACATCGGTTTTGACCTTCCGGCTTCAATTTCCGAGAGACTGGCCGGGGAGATGCCCAGTTCCCCGGCAAAATTCTGTTGTTTAAAACCCAAACGCTTGCGGATAGTCTGCATTCGCAGGCCAATATCGATTAATAACGTGTCTTTGTCAGTCATGAGCGCCTTATTTTTCAATAAAATAAATTTTTTATTAAATATCTCTTGATTTTTTATAAATTTAAATATATAATTTTACGATGCTAAAAACAAACGGTTTTTTCGAAGTTCGCTTTTGCGTTTTGCCAACCGATAGTCGATGTTGGTGGATGCCCGGCAAAAAATCTTATAAACCTCCATTGGATTTTCTCCTTGAAACACCATTATATATAAAGCATAATCCATTGTCAAATCCAAAAAATACTTTCCCCATTGAGCATTTAAAAGCCGCATTAAGGAGCCCGGCAGTGGACATCAGTCAAAAAGTTCCCGGTATTGATCAAAAAGCAGTTGGCACTGAGGAAAAAGCTCCTGGCAATGACGAACAAGCAGTTAGCATTGAGGAAAAAGCTCTTGGCAGTGACCAACAAGCAGTTCGCATTGAGGAAAAAGCTCCTGGCAGTGACCAACAAGCAGTTCGCATTGAGGAAAAAGCTCCTGGCAGTGACCAACAAGCAGTTAGTATTGAGGAAAAAGCTCCTGGCAATGACGAACAAGCAGTTAGCATTGAGGAAAAAGCTCCCGGCAGTGACCAACAAGCAGTTAGCATTGAGGAAAAAGCTCCCGGCAGTGACCAACAAGCAGTTGGCATTTATCAAGAAGCAGGTAACAACAGTCTTTCGGCAAAAATTATCTTTGCTGATAAAATAAAATATAAAAGGAGATCATAATATGAGACGATTTTCAAAAGCAGAAATGAAGGAGTTGTTTGACGAAGCAAGCGCAGGTATTGCCAATTCGATCGACAACCAGATGGTATTGGAAAAAGTAGCAGGATTCGGCTATACGCGGGACAGCCTGGTAGAGGCTGGAACCACTTATTCAGAAGCAGAAACACTCTACTTACAAAAAGCACCCAAAGTGGGCTTAAAACTCAGCCTCAGTATCCAGGTACGCAATAAAATCGACAATATTTATGAGTTGTACATGTTATATGTGAATATGCTTAGGAGGGATCATAGAGAGAATATCGGTTTGTTACATGAACTTCTTTTATTGGGCGAAAGAGATCACACTGTCTTGGGAAAAATTAAAGACGCCAAAGCCTTTTACAAAAATTGCCTTGACCACCCAAAACTCCAACCCATAGTGGTTAAAGTCGGACTTACCGTAGAAATGCTGCAAACCCAGATGGCCAAAATTACAGAAGTTGAAAACGATAAAAACTATCGGGCAATACTGGTAAAAGAAGCCGAAAAGACCACTGAAGACAGGAATAAAGTCATCTTAAAACTGTATAATTGGTGGATGAATTATAAGTCGGTATTGATTTATGTCTTCAAAGATGACCAGCAGCAGTTAGAGGCCTTTAAGATCAAAGGATATTCTATAGGGTACGTGCCCAAGAAAAACAGCAGTGATGAAGAAGAACCGACGGAACCAGCGGAACCACCGGCACCACCGGCGCCGGCGGAATCCACCCCTGCCCCTGCAACACAGGTTCAAAAAAAACAAAAAGGTGCGAATAAACAAGAGTCATAATGGAACTTGATAAAAACTGGCCCACAGAACACACGGAACACACAGAAAACACAGCCCACAGATTATTCGAATTTCCACGAATTAAAAAACCTTGGTGTCTTGGTGCCTTGGTGGCTAACTTTTTTATCGTCCATAAATATATATTCTTTTCGCTACAACAAAGCCCCAAATCGACGCAAGGGATTCATCACACTCAATCCCTTGCGCCGCTGGGGTTCTGGCGGTTTTCTCTTATTTTATATATGCAAAATCAATCAAGGAGAACTTATAATGATAAAAAATTACAGGATGATCTTCGACCTTACCATTAATATCTCTGAGCTTATAACCCCTGAATTAATCGCAAAGGCCAAAGAAATTTGTTCAAACGAAACCGATTATCACCCCCGCCAGGAATACCTGGATAGACTCCAACATATCATCACCTACATTATCAATCACCCGGATTTACATGATGAATGTATCTACGCGGGTTTGATCTTTAAACTGTCCTCTTATAACTCGGATGAAGAATTGGACTATACTACGAACATAGAACCGGACGCCTTTGAAAACAACATGTTGATTGCAGCCGAGGCATTGGGCCCGGAATATGTAACGTTTATCAAGCAAGTATATCATTATCAATCGGACGATGACGAGGACTCAAATGCAACTCCCACAGCCAGTGATAATATCATCGCCCTTGCGGAAGCGAAAAGCCCTAAAAAAGAAATGCCCGCTGAAGAGCGAGAAATACTCATTGAACTGTTACACTTGTGCCTGGTGGATATCACCATCATAAACACAAGCCTCGAACCGGCGACGGAGGAAGGTCCGTAAAGTCTGGGAAACATCTGATTATGAGACTTTTTCATCCCCTCTTTTTCCTTTTTATTCCAACATGAGAAGGGCAGATTTTTCGACAGACATTACAGGAAAGAATCCAGCCGCCCCCTTTTCAATTGCCATCTGCTTTATAATCCCGGCATCAATCATATTTTCCCAGCCGAACATATCAGAGTAAAACTGATGTTCTTTATTATTTAATCATCCATAAGAAGTAATTATAGAAAAAAAGGAAAAATTTTCAAATAAAATTGAAGAGAAGGAGGAATATCGGAGGTAGGGGCAGGTTCCAAACCTGCCCCGAATATAGACAGGGCGGATTTATATGGGGCGGATTTCCTGGAATACCCTTTCTTTTTTCCCCATTCCCATTTACAATATCACCATGGAAAAGAAAAGAAACCTGGTATTTTTTTTGAACCGCCGCTGCACCGTTGGATGCGCTACCTGCAACACCGACGCCTCCTTTAGCAACACCACTGAACTAACGCCGCAATGGCTGGAAACCTTTTTTAATAAACTACATATCTTGAAATTCTCCGGCTTTATCATCTGGACCGGCGGCGAACCCTTCTTATCTTTCCAGGCATTACAAAAAGGAATTTCCCTTGCCTCCCAACAGGAATTCCACTCCGAAATACTCACCTCCGGCGCCTGGTTCCAACATAACAAAGAACAATTGGAAAACCTGGCAACTTACGGAAACTTTTCCCTTCGCATCAGCCTCGACGCCGAACACCAGGACACCGTTCCCATGCCCATCATCATCTCTCTTATCAAAAAAAGCCTTTCCCTGGGCATCGAAGTCAATTTCACCCTCCGGGAAATTCCCGGCCGGCAGGAGTTCATAAAAAATTTCTTGAAAGAAATCAAAGAACACCTCCCGGACTTCTATCAACAAAACCATACCCGCTCCCGCTGGCTTCATTACCTGCCCCACATGCCCATATCTCCCGGGACAGGATGCCTTCCCTCCCCTTGCGTAGCAGCGCCAGGGAAACAAAAATGGAAACAAACCTGCAAAATGGGTTTTAAAGACCTGGTTATCGGCGAAGACGGTTTTGTTTATCCTTGCTGCGGCCTGTTCGGCATCCCCGGCCACGAACAATTGGCAATGGGAAATCCTATCAACGAACCCTGGGAAACCATCGAAACCCGGCAGCATAAACATCCCCTTTTCCGGACTTTAAAACAGGAAGGTCCTTACGGAATCTGCAAAATACTGGATTTAGCGCCGGAATCCTGGAATTGGCCACCATATGAAACGCCCTGCCACCTCTGTTTGGCGCTGTTTCATCAACATCAAGAACGGGTATATGAATATTACGTAAAACGTTAAAAAACATCCACCTTCTTGAAAGAAGGTGGAGCCAAGAACTTCTAATTATTAAAGACTTGACAGTTACCCATTTTTCCATTATAAATAAGGATACCATACCGGAGAAAATCATGAGATCAATCGTTTTAGCTGAAAAGCCCAGCGTCGCTAAAGAATTGGCGCGGGTACTGAACTGTAACAAAAAAGACAGGGGCTATTATGAAGGCCCCCAATATGTCGTCACATGGGCGCTAGGCCACCTCGTTACCCTGGACGAACCCGCCGGCTATGATCCCAAATACAAAGAATGGCGCATGCAAGACCTCCCCATGCTGCCGGAAAAAATGAAACTCAAAGTCATCCGCGAAACCTCCCACCAATTCCGCACCGTCACCCAATTAATGAAACGAAACGATATCGACGAGTTTATCATTGCCACCGATGCCGGCAGGGAAGGCGAACTGGTGGCCCGCTGGATAATGAAACTGGGCGGCTGGAAAAAACCCGTCAAACGCCTCTGGATATCCTCCCAAACCGATGAAGCCATCCGCCAGGGTTTTGCCAACCTTAAACCCGGTAAAGACTACGAAAACCTCTACCGCGCCGCCGTATGCCGCGCCGAAGCCGACTGGCTCATCGGTCTCAACGTTACCCGCGCCCTAACCTGCAAATTCAACATCCAACTAAGCGCCGGCAGAGTCCAAACCCCTACCCTTTTCATGATTATCGACAGGGAAAAAGAAATCGAGAATTTCGTCCCCAAAGATTACTGGACCATCGATGTGGACTTCGGACAATATATCGGTACATGGCGGAGCAAAAACGGCCGCACCCGCATCTTCGACCAGGCACAGGCCCAGGAAATCGTAGATAAAGTCAAGAACGGCGCCGGTATAATAATGAATGTCAACGTCGAAACCAAAAACGAACCCCCACCCCTGGCCTACGACCTCACCGAACTCCAGCGCGACGCCAACCG